>CAYYEN010000012.1:0-20014 GCA_964470795.1 uncultured Spirochaetaceae bacterium
GGAAACAAGATATTGTATTTTTTTAGCTTTAAAGTCTGATAGAATTTGCTGTTTTTCTTCATCAGGTATTTTGGAGTGGATTAAGGCTGAAGGAATTCCGGGATATTGACCTTTAAGGTATTCCGCCATATTAGTTACATCTCTCAAGCCACCTTCATTTTCACCCTCGCCCTCATCTCCAATTCTAGGATAGACAAAGTAAGCTTGATGATTGCGTAAAAATTCCACGTTGATAGTCTGATACATCTTCTCGCGGTTTTCTTCTTTAACCAAGTAAGTGATAATAGGTTTCCTACCTGTAGGGAGGGTATCTATGGTTGAGATCGCCGCATCACCAAACAGCGTTAAAGCGAGTGTTCTTGGAATTGGGGTCGCACTCATTAATAATAAATTAGGAGTATTGCCTTTGTTTATCAAAGCGGTACGCTGGTCAACACCAAAGCGATGTTGTTCATCTATTATTACATAGGTTAAATTCTTAAATTCTACATCGTTAGAAAATAGAGAATGAGTTCCAATTGCAATATCTATCTCGCCCTCTTTTAGCGCTTTGAGCGTATAGTTCCTACCTTTTCCTTTAACATCTCCTGTAATAAAGGCTAGGCGAATACCTAAAGGTTCTAAAAGCTGTGCAGCATTTTCGGCGTGCTGTCGAGCTAGCAATTCGGTAGGCGCCATAAATGCTACTTGTCCTTTTTTGCTAATTTCATAGAGGGCAGAAAGCCAAGCTACTAAAGTCTTACCAGAGCCGACATCGCCTTCTAGCAGTCTATTCATTTCCTTGTGGGATAAATCGGAACGAATTTCTTTTAATACCTTTTCTTGGCTTTCTGTCAGTGAGAAAGGAAGGGAGGCTATTAACTTCTTTTCAAGTGCGGTAAGCGGTATCTGTTTAACTGGATGTTTTTGGTGCGTGAAGTTTCTTAATATTTGAAGTTCAAGATAAAAGAGTTCGGTAAAAGCAAGAGTTTTACGAGCAATATCTTGCATGCACATATTAGTGGGAAAGTTATATTCTCTAATTGCTCTATCGGTTGAAAATAGATGTTGTCGAGTTCTGATATCCTCACTCAATTCATCTTCAAAGGTGTTGTTAGAAAGGATATTTCGCATATCGCGTCTAATAACCTTTTGATTAAGGTTACCCGATAAAGGATAGATTGGAAGAATTTGACCAAAACCAGCTTTAATAGCGGAGTTAAAGACTTCAAAGGAAGAACTTTGCCATTCATACATGTTGTGGTTAACGGTTCCGACAAAATACCAAACAGAACCAACTACTAACATTCTATCTAGAAAGTTTCTTCCAAAACATAACAGACTAAGACGTGTTCCTTTTAAGTCTTGCGCGATAACTTTAAGCGTTCGGCCTCTTGCACTTCGCTCTCCAAAATAGGTATGGTCTAAGATTTTAATTTTACAAACAAGCTGTGCTTTATCAGTTGTAAGCTGAGAAAGAGTAAGTTCTTGAGACCTATCATCATAAAGGCGTGGGGAAAGATTTAAAAGATCGTAAAGAGAGCTGAGTTTAAGGTTTTTATAATCAGCAATAGTTGCTTTTCCAACCCCTGGAAGACTACTTAAACTTTTAGTTAACTCAGCTCTATACATTCTTTAAAATGGAATCCTTTGTGATAAGATTATTAAATAGGAGAACAGATATTTACTACCTACATATAATAGTAGGGTGATAATTAAGGTGATCAAGTTGATAGTAGAATCGTGAACGAGTCTATTCTTGAAGAAAATATTCTTCACTTTATTAGCAAGAGGTGCGGTTACACTACCTATTTGATACATCACTCCCATAGAACCTGTAAAAGAAGTAAGGGTTCTAAAGATTAGCGATATGATTGCAAACATAAAGAAAAATGATAAGCCATACCCCCAGATTGTTTGCAACGCAAGGGCTAAGATAAGGCCTAAGGTTATAAACCCATAAGAGGCAAAGATGTTGGCAATCGATTGTAGTAGTGAGAGTACTGCAATTGCAAAGATAGGGGATAAATCGAGCATGCCAACTCTAAAGTGACGTGAACGAAATAGATTCAAGAATGGGTCAACAATAAGTCCAAAATAGTAGGTTAAAGAACCTGGGCGATTATAAGGGTTTACCCAACTTAATAATATTCTAATCCAAATTAAAAACGAATAAAACGTAATTAATTTGGAAATAAATAAAGCTATTTTCATCAATAAGTAATTACCAGACATAAAAACTCCTTAAATTAAAGTTAATTATACCAAACGCGATTGACAACAGGGAATTCTAATAACTCGCCTTTTAACTCTTTTGAGAAATTAAGACCGAAATCTCTACCGCATTTAACTTGCCAATTTTCTTCTGGCATTGAAAGATAGACCGGGAGGGAACCCATATTTTTCATTAAGTAGCGATATAAGTCATTAAGGTTCTCTTGTTCTGTACTATTGATTTCAATCATAACTTGTCTAACATTGTCGGAAGTTAATTTGGCAGGTTCTGTAACTGTTTCAATAATAAACTGGTAAACATCTGGGTCTCTAGCGTTATCGAATTTGCCGGTAAAGCCCCAAATTTCTTCCACATGAAGTTTGTTTTGCTCCTCATCAAAAGTTTTTGGAAACGCGACTGCATCGATAGAGCCATCTTTAGTAGTTAATGTAAAAATGCCCATTTTTGTACCCTTTTTAGTCATGATTACACGTTCTGTTTGTATCATGGCAATTAAGTTTACAGTACGATTAGTTGGTAGTTCTTTAGGTTTTGCTAAATTGACCAAGACTGCGCGCTCCATATCTTCCTTGTATTTATCAAGCGGGTGACCTGATAGATAGAAACCTAAGAGTTCTTTTTCATGAGTCAATTTTTCAGTTTGAGTCCAATCATCAACCGGACGCATTTCAAATTGGTTCATGGTTTGATCATCATCTCCAAAAAGCGAGATTTGACCATAAGCAGTGAGACTCTTTGAAGCTTTATCAAAGTTGAGAGCATCTTCAAGGTTCGCCATTAGCGTTGCTCGGTTAACTTTTAGAGAATCGAAAGCACCAGCTTTAATAAGGGACTCTAATAATCTTGAGTTAAGAGTTCCTTCTTCTTGTCGTGATAAGAAATTGATAAAGTCCTTGTAAGGGCCATTCTTTTCACGGTTAGCAATAATTGCAGATACTGCGGCTTCTCCTACGTTCTTAATTCCAGAAAGACCGTAAACAATGTTGTTATTAACTACATTGAAGTGGACATCTGAATAGTTTACATCTGGCGGTAAGAGCTCAATTCCCATAGTAGCTGCAAGGGCTAAGTACTCTGAGAATTTATCTGGAGAGTTAATTTCGTTAGTAAGGTTTGCAGCTAAGAATTCACTAGGATAGTTTGCTTTTAGGAAAGCGGTTTGATAAGCAACTACTGAGTAGGCAACTGCGTGTGATTTATTGAAACCGTATTGAGCAAAAGGTGCTAACATTTCAAAGATTGCATCTGCATGCTCTTTAGATCTTCCTAATTTTTCAGCACCGGCAATAAACTTGACCTTCTGGTTTGCCAGTTCATAGACCTTTTTCTTACCCATGATACGACGCAAAATATCAGCTTCACCAAGCGTGTAACCTGCAATGATTTGTGCAACCTGCATAACCTGCTCTTGATATACGATTACTCCATAGGTAGTTTTAAGGATAGGCTCTAATTCTGGGTCTGCGTATTCAATTGGTTTTTTCCCCAGTTTACAGTCTACATATTGAGGAATGTAAGCCATAGGACCTGGGCGATAAAGTGCGTTTAAGGCAACTAAATCTTCTATATTGTGAGGTGCCGCTTCTCTTAGAATCTTTTGCATACCAGCACTTTCAAACTGGAAGATACAAGCACTGTCCCCTTTACAAAGCATTTCAAAGGTCTTTGGATCTTCTTCATCAATTGTATTGATATCGAAATCTGGATTTGTCTTGTGAATTAAATCGACCGTGTGTTTAATCAGAGTTAAGGTCTTTAAACCCAAGAAGTCCATCTTAACTAGGCCACAAGGCTCGATTTGGTCCATCGTATACTGTGTTGAGATAGCTCCTGTTTTAGAATCACAGCACAAAGGAACATAGTTAATTAATGGTTCTTGACCGATAACAACACCTGCCGCGTGGGTAGAGGTATGACGGTTAAGGCCTTCAAGACGACGGGTGATATCAAACAGTTGTTTGTAAATTCCACCTTTCTCTTCCATTTCTGTAAGCTTTGGCTCTTGTTCAAAGGCTTTAGTTAAGTTCATTTTAGGGTCATCTGGAATTAACTTACAAATAGCGTTAGCCTCTTCATAAGGAATATCCAAAACACGGGCTACATCTTTTACAACCGCTTTGGCTTTAAGGGTTCCAAAGGTTGCAATCTGTCCAACTCGGTCTTTACCATAATGCTCTGTTACATAGTCGATAACTTCTCCTCGTCTTTCAAAGCAGAAGTCGATATCAAAGTCAGGCATGGATACACGTTCAGGGTTTAAGAAACGCTCAAACAGTAGATTGTATTTCATGGGGTCGACATCTGTAATAGTAATTGCATAAGCAACGATACTTCCAGCGCCAGATCCTCTGCCAGGTCCAACAGGAATACCATGCATCTTCGCCCAGTGTATGTAGTCTCTTACAATTAAGAAGTACCCTTGGAAGTCCATTCCGAGGATGATGTTTAATTCAAAATCTAATCGTTTTTGTAGTTCTGGAGTTACGGTGTGATAACGTTCTTTAAGTCCTTCATTGGAAAGGTATCTTAAATACTCTTTAGGGTCTGTGAACCCTTCAGGCAGTTTAAAGACTGGAAGGAGAGGACCAGGTTTTTTAATTTCTAAGTTAATTCGGTCCGCTATTTTATGGGTATTTTCTATCGCTTCAGGACACCAAGAAAAGACTTCTTCCATCTCATCCCCAGATTTGAAGTAGAAATTGTCGTTAGGAAAGCGCATACGATTCTCTTCGCTTTTCTTTTTACCGGTTCCTATACATAAAAGGGCATCATGTGCATCAGCATCTTCTCTATCGATGTAGTGGCAGTCGTTTGTGCAAACTAGAGGAATATCTAACTCTTTGGCAATTTTAACAAGCAGTGGATTAGTGCGTTTTTGCTCTTCTAGTCCATGGTCTTGAATTTCAATGTAATATCTATCTTGGAAAAGATTCTTAAACCAAAGGGCTCGCTCTTTGGCTTCTTCATATTGGTCATGAAGTAGAAGTTGAAGTAATTCACCGCCTAAACAAGCAGAAAGACAAATTAAGTTATCACTATGAGAGGCCAAAACCTCATCATCGATTCTTGGTTTATAGTAATAACCTTCAGTATAGCTTATTGTGTTTAATTCCATTAAGTGGTGGTACCCCTCATCATTCATTGCTAATAAGATTAGGTGATAATATCTGCTCCCGCCATGCATAGGATTTCTATCTCTACGGTCTTTTGGGTTTACATAGAATTCGCAACCAATAATTGGTTTTATTTCATTTTTCAAACAAGCATCATAGAATCTCAAGGCACCATACATGTTTCCATGATCGGTAATAGCAAGAGCGTCCATGCCCATACGCTTCGCTTTTTCCATATATTTAGAAATTGAAGCAGCACCGTCTAAGAGTGAATAGTCGGTGTGGTTGTGCAAGTGAACAAAAGGTGTTTTGTTTTCAGTATTAGTATCCATGGATAAATAATAACATAAAAAGGGCTGAGCGTTAATCTAAACTTGGGCGAATAAACTATTCATGAGTAGTTGTAAAAATTGTATAGTTTAAATTATTCATTAAACTGGACAATAATTTAGTAGTTCTATCAAGTTGTATGGGATTAAGCACAAACTCTGCACCAATTTGATTTAATATTTTATTAATTATCTCAGTTTGGGCAGAAGGCTCAATTGGTAGCTGTAAGTTGTTGATTAACATATCGGTATCGCGAGAACTGAAAAAGCCTTTGTTTGGATAGGTGATAGCCAGTCTTGCATTCGTGGTGGAGATTTGCTCTAAGTTACAAATAAAAGCAAGGGAAACAGCGTTTGAGGTGGCTAAACAAGGGTCATCTACCGTTACAAAGTACTGATAGTTGTAGGAGTTGATACTAATTCTTATTCTTGAGATTAAGCTAGTATCTGGTAAAATCAATTCTCCATTTTTTTCAACCAATTTAGAGATGGGAAAGAAATGGTTATGAAGACGCTTCTTTTTTAAATAACGTAGTTCTATCTGGGTATCGAGGATATAAAAAGTACCAATAAGGGCGGAGGTGAACTTTTTATTAGCAATAGCACCACCTAGAGAAATCCTATTTCTAATTGAAAAGCTACCAATGCTTTTTAAAGTATCTATTAATACTTGCGGCAATATAGATTTTCCAGAAGTTAACATCTCATTAAGATTAACCATAGAACCGAACTCAACCGCTCTATCGTTTCTTTGGAATTTATAAAGTTCATCGATAAGGCCTAGATAAATTATTTCAACATTTGCATTTAAGCTTGGATAGAAATCTTCACTATCCATAATAGAGGAGCCAAAAGCCCAGAGACTCGATTGAGGGTAGTGAGTAATTGTATTTGCGTACTCTGCAAGATTTTGAGGAGTGTGAATATTGGGAGAACTAAGACTTTCGAACATTTCTACGTTTCCTATAAGAAATTGTGGTATAGATAATTTCTTTGAAAGAATGAATATCTAAACAATTACATTTGATAATATTCATTTCTGAAATAAGTTCAGAAATATCCGGTAAAGTATTTGTTATAGAGTAACGATTCACAATACTTTCTATTAATAAGGTCTTTGAATTATAACAGTACTGGCAAGGTTTGTGGCCGGTCGAGTTATAAGCGCGTTCAATATCTCTATAGTTTTTAGTTTTAGAAAAGCCCTCAAAAGTTAAAATCGTTTTACTTCTCAGTTCAAAGGCCGGAACTAGGCAAGAAAGTACCGCCTCTCCATCAAGGAGGACAACACAATTCCCGCAATGGTTTCCCCTACATTTAACGAGAATCGATTCATTATCGATATTCTCGGTAAGAATATCTAAAAGCGGTTTATTGGAGTTGATAGCTAAAGATAGAATTTTTCCATCAATGATACATTCTATTTTCATTTTTTCTCCTCAGTTTTATTTTTTAAGTTAAAAAGCATTTCAGTGGTGATAGGCAATTGAACAACTTCTTTTCCCAAAGCTTGAGAAATGGAGGCTAAAAAGGCTGCTTGGGTAAGTCCTCTAAGAGTAGAATCTAAGGTGTAAACATAATCGGAACCATTATTTTTAATAGTTAAATCGACAGTGTAGGGATTATCTGGGTCGGTACTAAAGATTGCTCCCGAGGTACTAAGCGTTTCTGAAATAACATTCTTTAATTGGCTTCTTAATACTTCTTGGTCAAGTATTTTACCAAAGATGAAATAAGCATAAACCTTGGTTACGATTGGTAAGTAAGAGATAGCACTTATTCGAGTCTCAATAATAATAGAGGCGGTTCCTTGGTTTTCAAATTCACACGGGAAGAAAATATCTTGAGTGTTGATCATTAACGAAGTTGGTCTTTTCTCTTTTGAAAGCAGTAGGTTTTGACAACCTTCTATTATCTGTTGAGGAATTTGACCAAGCGTTAGTCCAAGAGTGTCCGGACCACTATCTACTTGAGTTGCATCTCTATCGTTAAAGATAATAGAAGCATCTTCAAGAAGATTAAGTTCTTTTTTAATCATAAGTGCCCAAACTTCACCAATTATTCCTTTAGTGTACATAGAGGTGGTAATAGTTAAGTTACCTTTTTCAGTAAGGGTTAATTTAATTTGATAATTCTGGTTTTTGCAAAAGGAAGTAGAAAATCCAGATATTCCTGGAGCCATAGCAATTGCCACACCTCTAGAGAAAGGCAGAATGGAGAAGTCGCCATTTTGAATATCATAGCTACTCCAGTTTCTTAAAAAAGAAGCTTTTTTTGCTAACGAAGTAGCCTGTCCTATCAACTCTTTAACTTCAATTGAGGGGAGATAGTCTGTAAAGTGACGTTTCTCCTCTTTAAAGGCATTATGCCACGAAAGAGTATCCTTTTTGAAAGCTTTAGCTAACTTAATACTGTGAAGTTGTGAAGCACAAAGCGAATCTGAATAGGAGAGGGACCCAAAGAATGAGGCTGGTCTATCTTTGCTAGGTGCGATATTTACTTGAGCAAAGAAGGCATTGACTGGGTAGTTTGGGAGTAACCCGGTGATTGCATGAATCATCGCTTCTTTTTCTAGGATAGGAAAAGAACCTTGATTTATGGTCATTTCAACTTTCTCAGCTAAAGGTCTGCCCTCTTGGTTGCAATAACTGATTCTTTATATCGTCGAAGAAGGGGAGTAGGAAGAAATCGGTTCTCTTAGTTGAATAGGACTGGAAAGTTTTAAGCAAGCGGTAGCAGCTAAGGCTGCTACTACTGAAGGAATAAAAAGATATTCATCAAGTGGTGCATAATATTCAAGTTGATGAATTACAATAGAAGAGGGTGGAAAAGCAGTTGCTTTTGAGACAGCTTGGCGAACGAGTTCTGGCCATTGGCAGGGGAGCTCAACATGAATCATGCTGGCATCTTGCCAGGCGGTACAAGTAAGTATCTCTTTTCTAAAGGACTTACGTGCTTGGAAATTGTATTCAGAAGTGACTTGTTTTAAATCTGGTTTTTCCAGAATTTCACTCAGGTTTCCCCATTCCAAAGTTTCTGGAGGAATTGGAACCTCATCGAAAAGGTAATTATCTTTTGTGATAGGAATCGTGGTATATTTTATGTTTTGGCAAATTTTTAACACTGATTCGTAATCTGGGCCAAACACCGCTATTAAAGGTTGTCCAAGGTAGGAAATCTCTTCTTGCGCAAGGATTGGAAAAGAAGAATCACAAATATCAAAGAGGTTAGAGCCTAAGAGATCTTCTGAACGAAGGGTTAAAAAGCGCTCGTCGAGTTCTGGTGTGTTAAATACACTAATTTTTCCCAACTTTTGTGCATGATGGATAACTCCATAATGCATTGTTAGTTTTGAGATTACTGTTCGTTTTTCTGCCATGAACAAAGTTTAGCACTCCTTTCAATTATTAGCAAATACCCGTTTTGAAACTTGGCTTTATTTGGTATACTATTTGTATGAAAATTAATGAAGAAATTGAAACTTTAAGTCAAAAGCTATTGTCTTATCAGAAGGCCTATTATGTAGATGGCCAAAGTTTAGTAACAGATTTGGAATATGATGCCCTCTTTGATCGTTTACAAACTTTAGAAAACGAATATCCTCAATTTGCCTTACCTGATAGTCCTACTAAGCGTGTTGGTTCAGATTTATCTAGTGATTTCCCTGAAGTCGAACATACTATTCCAGTGCTTTCCTTAGATAAAGCCTATTCTGCAGATTCAGTACTTTCTTTTATCGATAAGAGTGAAAAGAAAGCAAAGGGTGATTTGTCCTTTGTAGTAGAAGAAAAGATAGATGGTGTTTCAATGGTCTTATATTATGTCGATGGTGTGCTCGATAAAGCAGTAACGAGAGGAAACGGTAGTGTTGGAAACGATGTAACAGCTAACATTAAAACTATTCCTTCCGTTCCTCTAAGGTTAACTGAAAACCTTAATATAGCAGTAAGAGGTGAGGTTTATTTACCTAAAGACGAATTTGAGAAAATAAAAGAGAAGCAACCTGAAATTGAAAAACAGTATGCTAATCCAAGAAACTTGACCGCAGGTAGTATAAGACGACAAAAGAGTAGTGAAACTGCAAAAATACCACTACAAATATTTGTGTATGAAGGGTTTTGGGAAAGTGAGGAAGACAAGCCTAAAGACCATTTGCATATCCTTTCAAAACTTAAAAGTTTAGGGTTTAGAATTAATCCCCACCTTGGTTATTTTGCAAGAACTAAAGAAGTAGCGCAACAGAATTTAAAACAAGCTAATTTAGACGGGTCTGCTTTCGATTTCTCTGAACTAGGAAATTATATTGAGCTTTGTACTGATAGACGACCAACGCTCGCTTATGAAATTGATGGGCTAGTAACTAAAGTAAACGAGCTAGAGGTTCGAGAAGAATTTGGCTATACAGAACATCATCCAAGGTGGGCTATTGCTTATAAGTTTGAGTCACCTCAAGCGGAAACCACGGTTGAAGGTATCACAATACAAGTGGGAAGAACCGGAAGAATAACACCAGTTGCTGAACTAAAAGCGGTCCATTTGGGCGGTTCGGTTATCAAACGGGCAACTTTGCACAATCAACTGTACATCGATGAACTAGAGCTTGCTATCGGAGACGAGGTCTCTGTATCAAAGCGTGGTGATGTAATTCCCGCGGTTGAACAAGTACTTGAAAAAAATACTTTAGGTAATATGACATACAAAATTGATGAGTATTGTCCGACTTGTAATACTAAATTAACCCAAGTAGGAGCACATCTTTTCTGCCCTAATTATAACTGCCCAGATCAAGTTTTAGGACGCCTAGCGTTCTTTGTCGGTAGAGAGCAGATGGATATAGTAACGCTGGGCGTTAAAACCCTTGAAAAGCTAGTAGCTATGGGGTTAATAAAAGATATTCCAGATATCTATACTTGTAATTATACCTCGCTCGCCACAGAAAAAGGGTTTGGAGATCAGAGTGTTGAAAACATTTTAGCCAGTCTTGAACAAAGTAAAGCAGCTCCTTTTTCTGTAGTCTTAACCTCTTTAGGTATTCCAGATCTAGGGAAAAAAGCGGTTGAACTTTTGATAAAATCGGGCTTTGATAATATCGATAAACTAATAGAAGCTGCAAGTAAGAAAGATGAAAGTCTTTTTACTTCTATTCCTCAAATTGGACCTCAAACTGCCGCCACTATTATTGAAGCTTTTCAAAATCCACATATTTTAGAGGTTATAGAGAAGCTTAAAGCGGTTGGCTTGAATTTTACAGAGGAAGCAAAAGAGAACAATTTGGAACAAATCTTTGCCTCTCAAGTTTGGTGTGCAACCGGGTCTTTTGAAAATTTCAACCCAAGAAGTAAAGCGCTTAAAGAGGTAGAACTTCGCGGCGGGCGTACTACTAATACGGTAACGAGCAAGACGACACATCTTTTAGCAGGACAGGGAGGCGGTAAGAAATCTCAAGAAGCGCAAAAACTGGGTGTTAGTATAGTAACAGAATCTGAATTTTTAGCCCTGTTGGGACAAAAAACTGAGAAAAAACCAGAGCTAGAGCAATTAATGCTTTTCTAGTGAGTATTTATTTTTTTTAAAAATAGATATACTCCTCTCTAATAAGGAATTTTGAACATGCACGAATTAGCAAAAGAATTAAACAATGCATTGCAAGGAACCGTTGCAGGAGAGTTTTTATCTCAAGTTGGCAAAAGAATGTATTTTCCAAAAGGAATCGTAGCACAATCTGCAGAAGCAGGTGCAAAAGCTAAAAATTATAATGCGACCGTAGGACTTGCTGTAAAAGATGGTAATCCTATGTACCTTACAGATATCTACTCACAGTTTGTTCCCTCTTCTTTTTCTCCAAAAGAGATTTTTAATTATGCTCCAGGTGGTGGTGATAAAGAATTAAGAGCGCTTTGGCATGAATATCAGATTGAAAAAAATCCAACGCTTAAAACTAAAGCTATTACTCAACCTTTGGTAACAGGTGGTTTAACTCATGGAATGAGTTTAATTGGTGAATTATTTGTAGATAATGGTGATGATTTAGTCCTCCCTAATCTCTTTTGGGATAACTATGATTTAATCTATGGCGAGAAGTTTGGTGCTAATCTTATCTATTTTAATTTCTATAACAAAGAAGAGGGCTTTAATGTCGAAGGAATGAAACAAGCACTCTTATCCAGCAAACAAAAGAATGTAAGAATTCTATTAAACTTCCCTAATAACCCTACCGGCTATACTCCAACAAGGGAAGAAGTTGATCAAATTGTTGAAGCTTTTAAAGAAGTGGTTGCCTCCGGTAAGAACATTTTAGTATTATCTGATGATGCTTACTTTGGCCTTTTTTATGAAAACGAGACTGCTAAAGAAAGCTTGTTTGCTCGTCTTTGTGATCTAGATGAGCACATCTTTGCAATAAAAGGTGATGCTGCAACCAAAGAAGAAATGGTTTGGGGCTTCAGAATTGGCTTTTTAACCTATGGCTTTAAAGGGGCAAGTAAAGTTGCTCTTGATGCTTTGATTAATAAGACCCTGGGAGCTATTAGATGTACTGTTTCTAACTGTGACCGCCCAGGCCAATCTTTATTGTTGAAAGCGTTAAAAGAAGGCAAGAATGTCAAAGCAGATAAAGAGCGAACTTTCAAAGAAATGGAGTCTCGTTATTTTGAAGTAAAGAAAGTACTTAGTGATAAGAAATCGAAGTTCTTGAAGCCTTATCCTTTCAACTCAGGATATTTTATGGCCTTTGATACTTGTGGTCATAGTGCAGAAGAATTGAGAACTTATATGCTCGATAAATATGGAATAGGTGTAATTAATATTGCTGATAAAACAGTTAGGGTTGCATATTGTTCAGTTGAGATTGATAATATAGAAGACTTGATAACAGTATTATTTAAAGCTGCTGAGGAAATATGGAACTAAAAAGTAAGTTATATTTATTAGATGAAAACGGTGATAAATTTATGGGCATGGGCGTTTTATGGTTGTTACAAGCCATAGATAAAACCAAGTCTTTACGTGAAGCCGCTTCTGAATTAAATATTTCTTATTCTAAGGCTTATAAGATGATAAACAATTTGGAAACATCTTTAGGTAAAACAGTAATCGATAGAAAAAAAGGTGGCGCTGAAAGGCAAGGAGTTACTTTAACTCCCTTCGGTGTTGCTTTTTATCAATTGTATTTTGAATTCCAAAGCAAAGCTAAACAGCGCTTGATGGAACCTTATGATGAGTTTTGCAATAAACTTAAAGGTTTAATGGAGGATTGAGATGGGCGATAAACTTTATGATTTTAACATTGATTCGTTAGGAGAATCTAAAATACCTTCTCCTATTCGTATGAGTAGTAGAGATGGGGATGGCGTTGCTAACTATGTCTATGATACAGATAGAATCTTATATTCTATTGAGACTGTTGAAAAAGATGGCAATTCTCAACCTTTACATGATGACACTGTTGAAGTTGCAGGACCAAGAGAGAAGATTTATTTCAACCCAGCTCATGTTCATGCAGCAATTTGTACTTGTGGCGGTATCTGCCCAGGACTCAATAATGTTATCCGTGCGGTAGTTCGTTGTTTCTGGTATCGCTATGGAGTGAGACGAATTAGCGGTATTCAATATGGTTATTTAGGATTGCTTGAGAATAGTCCTTGGCCTCTTATTCCACTAGATCCCGATGTAGTTGATGATATACAAGAAAAAGGTGGTACGATTCTAGGCTCCGCTCGTGGTGGTGGTAAACAAGTTGAAGAAATTGTAGATTCCCTTGAAAGAATGAATATCAATATTCTAATTACAATTGGTGGTGATGGTACTTTGAGAGGTGCTAATGATGTGGGTGCAGAAATTAAACGCCGTGGTTTAAAGATTGCGGTTGTAGGGGTTCCTAAAACTATTGATAACGATTTATCTTTTATCGATTCCTCTTTTGGTTTCGATACAGCAGTTGCATCTGCAGTTCCCTCCGTTCGTGGTGCCCACGTTGAGGCTCGAAACTCTATAAATGGTATAGGACTTGTAAAAGTAATGGGTAGAGAATCTGGCTTTATTGCAGCTCATACTTCCCTTGCTCAGTCAGATGTAAACTTCTGTTTAATCCCTGAAAGTCCTTTTGATCTAGAAGGTCCTAATGGTTTATTAGAAAACGTCAAACGCAGAATCTTAGAGCGCGGACACGCTGTTATCTTAGTAGCTGAAGGTGCTGGACAAGAGTTTGCTCCACCTACTGGTGAAATAGATGCCTCTGGAAATGTAAAGTACCATGATATTGGTATTTTCTTAAAAGAAGAGTTGAAGCGTTATTTTAAAGAACAGGGAATTGAGACTTCTGTTAAATATATCGACCCGTCTTATATTATCCGCTCTGCTGCGGCTAATAGCTACGATTCTATCTATTGTGCAAGACTTGGTGCTCATGCGGTTCACGCCGCAATGGCTGGAAAAACACAATGTTTAGTAAGTAGAGTAAACAACCAGTTTGTGTATCTTCCAATTAAACAAGCGGTTTCTAAGAGAAGCCATGTAGATATTGAAGGTTCTTTATGGAGAGATGTCTTAGAGAATACTAGACAACCTTCTTCCATGAAGAATTAATCTGGAAAATATTATAGTAATAAGAAGTCTGTTCTTTAGTGAGCAGACTTTTTTGCTTTCTTAAAAGATTTTATTAGCTAAAACTTTTTTATTTTGATTACTTAATTAATTAGTGTAAAAAATAATTTCTTTATTATTAAGGACTTATTAAAATAGGCATTTAAGATTGACCTTGTAAAGTTATACTATGTAACAAAAAAAGAGAAAAAATAATTCAAATCTATTGATTAAAATATTTATTATATATATTCTGTATACAAGATTAAATAAAAATATTTAATCTACCTCCTTTTGTTCCCCTTATGCGGTTTACCTCCTTTTGCCCGCGAGGGGTTTTTTTTACCCAAAATATAGAGAGAAAACTTTTTTTCTAAAACTACTAGAAATATTTTGATATTTTATTATTTTTTCTTGCCATAACTTTATAAATACGCTATCTTATTAGTACAAATTATTAATAAGGAGTCTATCATGAAGAAATGGAGATGTTTATTATGTGGTTTTGAATATGAAGGTGATTTTCTACCTGAGGATTACGTTTGTCCAGTTTGTGGCGCAGATGCTTCAAACTTTGAAGAAGTAACAGACTAATTAAAACCAACAACGTTGATATAAGAATGGAGTCGAAATGGGCTCCATTTTTTTATTTTATGGCAGGTAATTGATATTTGCTTTTCTGGCTTGAGAAGTTAAAAGTTTTACCGGTAAGCGATAAAGTTTTCCGTCTTTTATAAAGTTAGAGCCACACTGTCTAAATTGAAAGGCAACTTTTTGCTCTATACATTGCGCCCTTATAGCAAGGACCCAATCATAATTGAGAGGTCGAGCAAAGCGGTCAGACTCTCCACCCACAACTACCAATTCGATATTTTCTAAATATAGGGATAGCTTAATAGGAGTTAGAAGAGGCTGACAAATAATATTTTTATGTTTTATAGGTAAAGATGAAAAAATCTTTAAGCGATAATCTGCTGTTTCTTGGTTTTCGACTGTACAGCCAACTGTTACATTCTCATATCCTGATTGCCAATCTGGAGGAATAACTGCCATAAACCGATCGATTCTTTTAGTCAAAAATAAGAAATGTAAATCTTGCCTTTCCTTAATCATTGCCCAAACCTCACCTCGGTAACAATCTGCATCGGGCAGTAGAAAATCGGAAGAAAAACAGAGATAGACTAGTTGGTTTCCTTTTATCTTATACTCGCCAGTTTTATTTCTCTTTACTAAAGCATCAAAGTTCTCAGACTTAATAATAACATTGGTATCGACGCCGCGTTTAGCATCTCCTTTGTGGATATAGCAAAACTGGCATCCAGTACTATATTTGTGGCAACCTCTCCAAGGATTATATATTGGCATATTAATATTATGAAATGATATTCAAATAAATGAAACTAGATTTTAGTATTTTATTGTGCTAGTCTCAGCATAGGAGAGTTTTAAATGAACTTAAAATTTCTGGATGTAAAAGAAGGACAGTCTTCTTTAGTTGTGAAAATGTATTATGCGTTTTTGTGCTCCGGTGCTATGAGTACTTTATTAGGGGTAATCTTACCTTCCTTAACTGCAGAATATGGATTAGATTATGCACTTTCAGGAAATTTAATATCATTTCATCAAATAGGTAACTTATGTGCCCTCTTTGTAGTTGGTTTTTTACCGTTTGTAATTGGACGAAAGAAAACTGTACTAATATTAGGCTCTGGTATTGTCTTAGGGTTATTATTAATGGCACTGACTGGTAATGTTTGGCTATTAATTCTTGCTTTCTTACTCACAGGACTTGGGCGTGGTACTTTTTCCAATATAACTAACGTCGTGGTTGGACAATATGTTGGAAAGAAAGCTGCCGGTTTAAATATATTACATGCCTGCTTTTCTGTAGGAGCGTTTCTCTCTCCTATTATTGCTTTAGCTATCACAGGTAGTTGGAGAGCTCCAATCTATGTCGTAGCACTCTTTATGCTTCTTGCCTTAATCTTCATCTTAACGAGCAACTTAGAGAATAAACCAGCTGTTAAGAAGGTTGGAAATTCCACCTCATTTATAAAATCTTTACCTTTTTGGATTAATACTTTCATCTTATTCTTCTATCTTTGTGCAGAAGCACCGCTGATGGGGTGGTTAGTAACCTACTTTAAAGATAGTGGTATTATGAGTAGCCAATTAGCTAAGTTGATGCAATCTATTTGGTGGATAATGATGCTTGCGGGAAGACTAATCTGCGCTTATTTATCTACAAGAATTAAGAATAAGAATGCTTTAATCTTACTTATGGGCTTCTTGATGACTATCTCTTTTGCTTTCATGATTACAGCAACAACAACAGTACCTGCTGTTATAGGACTCTTGGGTTTAGGTTTGTTTATGGCTGGTGTATATCCAACCGTTTTATCTACCATGCCTTCAGATTACAATGGTTCAATGGTTGCAACTGGTATTTGTATCGGAACTGCAACTATCGGTGCTATCTTAATGCCTTCAATTGTTGGCTGGATGGCAAACATAACCTCTATTACAGGTGGTATGTCCATGATCTTAATTGCTAATATCTGTATGGTGGTTTTATGTATTATTAAATACTTCTTAGGACGAAAAATAACAAATAATTAATTGTTCTTTTAATATAACCCTTTTGTTAGATATAATCTGATAGAAGGGTTTTTTTATGCATTACACATTTGGGTTTTCTATAAAAGGGCTAGTTATAATAATACTGCCTTTGATAATTAATATCTTTTACGCGATCTTTCCACCTAAAAAGAAGAGCGACATAAAGTATCAATTCTTGAAATTCTAGAGCAAGTGAGTAGATACTTAATGCTACTCAGCTTTTGTGTCCTATTAAGCAAAGATAAGTCTCGCAATCTTGTTTTTATGTTAATTGCTGTTGTTTTCATGGTCTTGTACTATATCGTTTGGATTCGATATTTTATCAAAGGAAGAGATAAAAAATGGCTTAAAGCAAGTTTTTGCTTTGTTCCCATCCCGCTTGAAATCTTCCCAGTCCTCTATTTTCTTTTTGCCTCCTTATATCTTAATAACTATATTATAGCCGTTATATCTGGTTTCTTTGGAATCTGTCATTGTTGGATAACTTCTAAAAATTTGTTTGATTGAAAAGAGTTGCTTTAAAATAGTAATAAAAAAGATTTGACACTAATATATTAGTATGTTAGTATATTTATAAATAAAGGAGATTACCTTATGAAAATGACCTTAAGATGGTATGGTTCTAAATTTGATACCGTTACCTTAAAGCAGATTAGACAGATCCCAGGAGTAGTAGGGGTAATTACTACATTATACGACATTCCCGCTGGAGAACTTTGGCCACTTGATAGAATACAAGCGCTTAAAGCTGAAATCGAAAGTGCTGGTCTTGAATTGTCAGGTATTGAAAGCGTAAACATTCACGATTCCATTAAGATTGGTTCTCCAGACAGAGAAAAGTATATCGAAAACTATATCGAGACTTTAGAAAACTTAGGTAAATGTGGTATTAACATGGTTTGTTATAATTTCATGCCTGTTTTCGACTGGACTCGTACCGATTTAGCTAAGGTGAGAGCTGATGGTTCAACAGTTCTTGCTTATGATCAGAGCGTAGTTGATGCAATTGACCCACAAACTTTCTTTAACCAAACAACATCTAGTAGCAATGGTTTTGCTATGCCTGGTTGGGAGCCTGAAAGACTTGCTCACGTTAAAGAGTTATTTAATGCATATAAAGATGTAAGTGAAGATAAGCTCTTTAATAACTTGGTTTACTTCTTAAAAGCGATTCAACCAACTTGTGAAAAGTATGGCATAAAGATGGCTATTCACCCAGATGATCCTGCTTGGCCAGTATTTAACCTTCCACGTATTATTACAAGCAAGGAAAAGATTTTGAAGTTAATGAAAGCTGTCGATGCACCTTTCAATGGTTTAACTTTCTGTGCTGGTTCTTTTGGAACTAACCCTAACAATGACCTTCCTGGTATTATTAGAGCGCTTCCTGGCAGAATCCATTTTGCACACGTTAGAAACTTACACCACTATGCACCAGGAGTTTTTGAAGAAGCAGCTCACTTATCTTCTGATGGTTCCTTTGATTTATACGAAATTGTAAAAGCGTTGTATGATATTAACTTTGATGGTCCAATTAGACCAGATCATGGTAGAATGATTTGGGGTGAAGTAGCAATGCCTGGTTATGGTTTATATGATAGAGCACTTGGTGCTACCTACATCAATGGACTTTGGGAAGCTATAGAGAAAAACGATAAAAGGAAATAACTAAGATGAGTAGAACAACTGCAAGTGATGAGATTTATGAAGTATTAAGGAATGAAATTCTAAGTTTAAGATTTTTACCCGGACAAGAAGTTAATCTGAATTCGCTTGCAGAACAATTAAATTGTTCTCGCTCTCCAGTTAGAGATGCCTTGATGAAGTTAGATAGAGATAATCTAGTCGATATCTATCCTCAAAAAGGCACAAGAGTATCCCTTATCGATTTACACCAAGTGGAAGAAGAGCGCTTTTTGAGAAAGAGTTTGGAGCTTTCTGCTTTAGTAAGATTTATTAAAGTTGCAAATGCTTCAGATTACTATAAAATGGAAGCGGCAATAGAATCACAAAAATTAGCAATAGAGAAGGAAGATTATACAGCTTTCTTTGATGCTGATGATGCGTTTCATAAAGTAGCTTTTGAAGCAATTGGTAAAGATTGGTGTTGGTCCTTAGTCGCTAGTCAAAGTGGTAATTACCATAGAATTAGGCTTTTATCTTTCCAGTTATCTACAGTTACTGACAATATTCTTATACAACACCGACAGATTCTCTCTTTTATCAAAGAAAAGAGGGAAGAGGAATTGGTTGCCTTAATGAATATTCACTTGGAAAAACTCGATAATGAAGTGAATCAACTGACAGAAAAATACAAAGCTTATTTTAAATTTGATTTGAAAAAGAAATCAATAAAACTAAAAATTTGAGAGGTCTATATGAAGTTAAATAATAAAGATTTACAAAATAAAGCCCAATGGGCGAATAAAGGGTTTCAAGTTCCTAACTTCGACAGAGCTACAATGGTTAAAGCCACTGTAGAAGAACCTAAGTGGATACACTTTGGTGCTGGCAATATCTTTAGAGGGTTTCCTGCAGCTTTAATGCAAAACCTAATTGAAGAAGGTTTAGAGACTACTGGAATTATCGTAGGAGAAGGCTTTGATTACGAAATCATTGAAAAGATTTATGATGAGTATGATAACCTTACTTTATTAGTTGTTTTAAAAGCTGATGGTTCAATTGAGAAGAAAGTAATTTCCTCTATTGCTGAAGCTTATCCTTGTGATTCAGTTTCTTACCCAGAGCAATGGAAGAAGTTTGAAGCGTTCTTTGCTAAGAGCTCTTTACAGATGGTTTCCTTTACTATTACTGAAAAAGGGTATGCAATTAAGAATAACAATGGTTATTTCCCATTTGTTGCATCAGACCTTACCTCGGGTCCTAAGGGAAAGTTAAATTCTATGATGAGTAAGATTACTGCTTTAGTTTATTCTAGATACTTAAGCTGTAAGGCACCTCTTGCATTAGTTTCTATGGATAACTGCTCTCACAATGGCGAAAAGCTTCAAAACGCAGTAATGGAAATAGCTTCTGTTTGGGCTGAAAAAGGTTTAGTTGAAAAGGGCTTTGTAGATTACCTTAAAGCAAGCATTTCTTTCCCTTGGTCTATGATTGATAAAATTACCCCTAGACCCGATGATTCAGTTAAAAACATG
>CAYYEN010000013.1:0-15104 GCA_964470795.1 uncultured Spirochaetaceae bacterium
GGGGCGCAGCATGTCAGTATTGCAGACTATGCAGCGTTATGTAGACGGTTGCTTTTCTGGCGAAATACCTGTCTGCGAACAAATCCGCTTCGCGTGTGAGCGTCATAATCGTGACCTCACACGCGAAGACATCTATTTTGACGAAGCTGCGGCGGAGCGTGTTGTCAAGTTTATACAACTTATGAAGCACGTCAAGGGAAAATGGGCAGGGCAGTACATTGTTCTGGAGCCGTGGCAAGTCTTTTTTATTGGTTCTGTGTTTGGATGGAAGTGGTCGGAAACAGGTCTTAGGAGATTTAGAGAAGCAAATTTAACCATTTGCAGAAAAAATGGAAAAACCTTGATCGATGTGGCAATAGATTTATACATGTTGACAGAAGACCGTGAACCCGGTGCTGACATAATTCTCGCGGCCTCGAAAGAAGACCAAGCCAAGGAGCTTTTTGGCGTAGCTCTTAGCATGTGTCGAAGTAACCCCGACTTTATGAAATATTACGGGGTCACGACAACCACTGAGTCTATACGTTGCGCAAAAAACAATTCACTCTATAAATTCATTATTGGTAAGCCCTCAGACGGCGGCAACCCCCACGCAGGGCATCTTGAAGAAGCCCACGAGCATAAGTCTTCAGCGGCCTATGACGTGCTAAAGAATGGCATGGGTTCTCGTGAGCAACCTCTATTGTACATCGCCTCAACTGCTGGTAGCGATATTAAGGGATTCTATTATCAGCATCTTGAATACTGTCGTAAAGTAGTAGCTGGAACAATCGAGGATGACACCCTGTTTTCCTTGGAATACACTATCGACAAAGACGATAACTGGGAAGACTTCGAGGTTTGGAAAAAAGCAAATCCCAATATGGGTGTCTCCGTTTTTGAGTCATATTTGCGTTCCCAGTACAAGAAAGCTCTTGACAAGGTTGACAGCCGTACAGACATTTTGACCAAGCACCTGAACGTGTGGAACAACTCAAGCACGGCTTGGATTGACTACCGCAAATGGTTGCTCTGTGGAGACGACAATCTCAAAATAGAAGACTTCAAAGGTCAGGAATGTTGGGTTGGGCTAGACTTGGCTTCCCGTGTTGACCTTTGCTCCCTGATGTTTGTTTTCAAAAATGGCGATGATTTTGCTGTGTTTGGCAAGCACTATATCAACAGTGAAACCGCGAACAGACCTGAAAACCAACACTATAGGACTTGGAAAGAAGAAGGCTGGCTGACCATCACAGAAGGCGCAGAAACAGACTTCACGTATATCGCCAATGACCTGAAAGAGATGTCACAGAACTTTGCTATTCAGGAGCTTGCATACGACCCACGAGAAGCCTCGTTCCTCATGCAGACAGTTCGTGAATGGGCGAGCTTCCCGTGCATCGAAGTCTCACAAGGCCCAGTGAACTTCTCCGAGCCTATGAAGGTTCTTGAAGCCGCGTACTTGACGCAACGACTGAAGCACCAAAACGACCATGTGCTTAATTGGGCCGCTAGTAACGTGATTCTCAAGAATAGCTCGAACAAGCTGTTTTATCCAGCCAAGCGTACAAAAGACGAGAAGATCGATCCAATTGTCGCTCTAATTATGGCTCTAGCGAGGGCAGAGATCGCGACCCCGAACGTTGATACGAGCATCTTTATCCTATAAATAAAAAACCCCTCAGAATTGATTCTGAGGGGTTTTTTGTCAATCATAGTATTCATATTCGTCGTCTACAAATCCCCCGCCTTGGTGCCTAATAGCCCCGCCATTTGGATTTCTAGGTGCGCTACCCACCCACTCCAAACCATCGTAGCAGATTGGAAAGTAAACCCAATCAGTCGTCCACAAGGAAAAGGGCGGGCCATTCGGGCCTCCGCCGCCATCATCAAACTCTCTTTCCAAAATATCTATCGAAGGTGAACACTCCTCAAAGTTCTCCCAGGAATCGCCGCGTCTTCTCATTTCGAACGTAACAGCTTTTTTCCAAGTAGTCTTTCCCATCCTTAATACCCCTTCAAACCCGTCATTATTGTACTAGCTACCCCTCCACCAATCAGCCAAGAAAGAAATAGACCAAGTGCCCGCATTCGGACTTCGACATCACCAGTAAGCACAGGGATGATGAGAACAATCAGGGTGAGGCAAAAACCGATAAGCCACCCCTTCTTAAAATCCTTCCAAGGTGTTGTCATTAAAACTCCTTCCCACCATGTTTAAAAGAGCGGGTTTTGTTGTATTCAGCTTTCGCAACCACGGCTTCCGCTACACGCCAGCCTCGTTCTTTCGCAGCGTCCATAATACGAATTATCACGTCTGCAAGCTCGACCTCCACATTCAGAAATTCAGGAAGCTTGTCATCCTTTGGGTTTCCGTTCCTCAGAGCTTCCAGAGCTTCCGAAAGCTCAGAGTGCATGAGGGCAATAAGCTCCCCATCATTACGGTCTTTTTCCCACCAGCCATGCTGAACAGCGTTTTCGTGAACGTCTGTTGCCAATTCGTTGAAGCTTTCTACAAAGGTGTTCATAATATATCCTTTTTGCTCCTCTTCAAGCTCGTCGAACAAGAAGCAATGTTTGTTTCCTGTGTAAAGATTATACGGCTCGCACGTATCCTCTTCTTCGTCATAGACAACCCACGGGGATTCACACACGCTAGTTTGATTCCAAGCCACGGCGATAAAATTTCCTTCGTTCTTAATGCGTTCAAGAATGCCCGCTTGTTCACGAAGGCTAGAATCTCCTTGGAAAGCTCGAAACGCTTCAATAATTTTATCTATTTCTTCTGTCCTAACAACCACATTGTCGAATGTCGTAGCTAAACAAATCTTATCAACAGTCTCTACTTCCGAGGAATTTACTAGTTCCCATATCTCTTGCATGTCGGAAAGATCGCTACCAGTTCGTTTGGGTTTGAAGCGACAGAATTCTTCTATAAGGAAGTCAGGGACATCTTCAGGTACGTATTTTGGGCGAAATTGAGGGAGGTACTTCTCTTCAAGAAAATTCCATATCGCCACCGCTCCACGCCACGAATTATTAATATCCTCGTACTCTTCCGCATTTCCGTTATCGTCAAACACATAGATTGTTGTGCGACTCATCTACCAAACCCCTTTTTCTTTGCAAGGTTCCTTAACAAACAAATTCTCGTTCCCCTGAAACGCTTCAATCCTTAGTCATTTCCCTTATAGTGACACCACTTTCAGCAAACATCTGGAGGGAAACCTCAAAATCCCCTCTCCACCTATCTACAGTATCCCCAATAGTTTCTACGATAACTTCTGTTATGCCAGACTGGATAATCGCCCTTGCGCAATCTGTACAGGGAATCCACTGGCTACAGTACAGTGCGCACCCTTTCAGGGAGACCCCGATCCTCGCGGCGTTGTAGATAGCATTACGCTCGGCATGTTCTATCCACTTGTACTTCAAAGGTCGAGTTTGCCGACTAGGATTGTCGTCATTCACTCCTCTTGGGAATGAGTTATACCCTGTTGACCGAATTTCCCTATCAGGGCCTACAATTACCGCGCCTATTTTTGTACTTTCGTCTTTTGACAAAGAAGCTACGTGTTTCGCGAGTTCCATGAAATACTTATCCCACTTGTCCATTTCACCAAACCCCTTTTTCTTTACAAGGTTTCTTAACAAACAAATTCTCGTTCCCCTGAAACGCTTCAATCCTTTTTGCCCTAATGCACTCCCATTCGTCAACAGGAAATTCTGAATTCCACTTTTCCATGAGCTTCTGTTGCTCCTTGCTCATACGAAACTGTGGGTACGAATCTTGCATATACAAATAGGTTCTTGCGATTTGTCCACGAGCACGATTAGGAGGTTCGGCTTTTCCCTTTACCACCTTCATCTCGCACGTTCAAATTCTTCTTGAACAGAAATGCGCTCATCGGGTTGATAACTATAGTAGATTGGCATAATTACCTAACCTCCTTCCGCAGCTTTTCACGAATTTTCATCTTCGGCATTTTTCTTTCCTCCAAAATTAAAAAGGTTCGTTACCTCCTTTCTAGGGAAGTAACGAAACTTTGTCAAGAAGTTTTTACGTCTTCTTTCTATATTCTGATGTGATCTTTGAATGACACGCCTTACACAAGGCTTGACAATTGTCTGGGTTCAATCTTTCTCCACCCTCTGCCAATGGAATTACATGGTGAACTTCTTCGGCTGGTGTTATCTTTTTGGAATCCTTGCATATTTCGCACAACGGGTGCAACGCTAAAAACCAGCTTCGGAATTTCCGCCAAGTAGCATCGTACCCACGTTTTGACGGGCTACCACGATACTCGTCATATCGCTTCTGAGGAGGCTTAAAATCCTCTTGGTGAGCATCACAATACTGATTGGCATTCGTTGTCGCCTTGCCACACTTTTTACAAGGTCGGGGGATGGGTTTCATTCAAAACCTAAAATTTTCAAAATTTCTTTTACAGCCACATCGGAGCTTTCAGTAGACAAGCACTTGACACCAAAATGTGATACACTCCTCTTTATTTCCTCGTCTTTCTCGATTGCTTCTTCATAATTTTTTTGAATTCTGCCTCTTGGGTCATATTTTCTCTGTGTACTCCTTTCGATAAAAATGTTAATATTGTCATACTTTTCATACAGTTCTCTTACTAAAAGGTTTATGATGTCCTGATTAAGTTTTTTATGGTCGTTATATGAAGCCGACAGTACCAACGGGCTATCAACCACGGCGTACTCTACCCCAGATTCCGCAAGAATCAAAATCCCCCGATGTTGTTTAGCTAAGACGTATAATTGGTCTTCACTAAGCAAAGTGTCCCGATTTTCATAGACACATCTTTTTGCAAATTCAGGCACAAACTCTACTTCAACCCCTAATTTCTTCAAAGCCCCGCAGAGTAGCCAAGCGGTTGTAGTCTTCCCCACACCCGGCCCTCCATATAAATTGATTACTTTCATCAGTTTGTTTCCTTCTTTTCAAAAACGTAGCTTACATACCGTTGCCGACGACCAGCAATATTCTCAATCCACCGCCTCGCAGTTCGGCATTTCCCGGCTGTCAAAGCACGAGAAATGAACTTCCTTGCGCTTTCAAGGCCTCATCCCATCTGTTCAGCTACTTCCTGTGTTGTCAATCCTTCCCCTTCATCAATGTCGGAGAGTTCCTTTGACAATTTGTCGAAATCAATTTCTACCCTTTTACGGCTTTTGGGCGACTCGATGTTATGTCCAACAGATGCGCTTGCCATGTGTAGCTCCCCTTTTCAAAAATGTCGAAATGAATGAACCCGAAGTCCACAATACCTGAGCACTGTCTTACCCCGTATGCGCTGCCGGGGGCTTGCAAAGCAGGGGTTGTCATTGCAAGGTGCGTCGGGTCGCCAGAGAACTTGTGATAATGAACATGGGAACGAATGATGACATTCGACTTAGGAGCCCAATTCCGTTCATTCCACAAGAGGTTCCAAATCTGCTCTTTACTCACTGCCGTATGGCGACCATACGGGGTTCCCGAACTCCCGACCTTGTGCTTGAAGTCAAATACAACACCATTGATTTCCAACCACTCGTGCCCTCCGTATTTGGCGTCTAACCGCTCTGCGATAACGGCTTCCCAGTCTTCGCCATCCGGACTAGAATGGTATGGCGTACCGTAAATTATCAATGATTCCTTAGATTTAGCTTCTTTGAGGCATTCTGTCGCCATGTTTGCTTGGTCAGAAAGATCGGCGGTTACGAGTTCTACGCTACCGCTTCTTGAACCTCGCCCGTCAATAGCGTCTCCGTTGCATACGAGCCAATCAATAGGTTGCAGTTTTTTGAGTTCGGAAGCATAGTATTTCCAAGTCTCCCGTTGCAACTTAGCGAATTCCCGTCTTTGTGAACTCGCGTCTTTAAGATTGTACTGCCATCCCGGTGGTGTAAGCCCGACGCGGGAACCGCAGTGCAAGTCTGAAGCGATTACGAGGCGTTTATGCTTCATTTTGTGAAGCCTTTATCACATTTTCCTTCCATTCCAGAAGTTTATCATAATCGCTGAACACCGGGATCCCGTGGGCCCCCGCAAACGCGATTTCGGCTTTCACTCCTTCGGATTTTTCCCAACCGTCTATGAGAAACATGACTTCCGAAACTTCGAGCCACGCGAATGACAAGTCTTTGAAGTCTTGGACAGTTGGTCTTCCATTAGCCTCATTCATCGCGTAGCTTTTATCGTGCCAAGGACAAAACGGTGCAAATCCTTCACAAAACAGGAACGAACACCAATCTTCACCGTATCCGATATTCCGCAATACCCCAAGCACGTTATCTGCGCTGTAGGGGCCAGCAACATACACTCTAGGTCGTTTATTCATTTGTGTACTCCAAGACAGAAGCTAAAGCTCTATCGCCTTCTATTGTTAAAAAACAAGTAGGTGTAAAACGCCCCATGTTTGCTGTACTAACAAGTCCTTCTAGCACAAGCTCTTGCAGTTCCTTAAGGTACGGTGAAGTGCTAGAAAAATGAAAATTACCTTTAGCAATTCTCTTCAGCACTTTGAGTTTCTGTGCTGTCATCATCGCCCCGCGCCCCATATTCAGTTTCTTCGGAAGGTAATTGACACCAAGCATCATCAGGGAAATATCCGTTTCCTATTGTGCATTCCCCTGTGTAATCCTCGTACAAGCATGCTCCTGTGCAACACATTAACTAGCTCCTTTTCTTCCGAACATCTGTATCACCATCTTCGTTGTGTGTAAAGAAGAAATTACCGAAAATACCTATCGGCGTATCTTTGATCTTTTGGCTTGAACGTCTTGTTTTCGTAGTCTATGGACTCCTTGGGCAGAAAGGTCACGATGCTTTTGCATATCCTGTCATATACTACAGGGAAATGCTGGCCTTCGAGTTCCACGACAAACCGTGTCAAGCGCAAAGATTGCTTCTCCGCGAACACTACAACCCCTTCATGCCCTCCTAATATGGTTGACCGTATTTTCTTTATTTCGGGTTCAGCGATACCGTATCTGCTCCTAGCGCGTCTTAGGGCATGCCTTCGTTGACAATCACGCTTGCTTGGTCGTTTGGGCATTTTGAAGCTCCTCAATGGCTTTGAGAATCTCGTTTTCAGGATCGAATTCGAATTGGGTAGCCCGAACATTTATGTTGAGAGCGTCTGCGATATTTTCAAGAACGACACACAGATCGTCGTATTTGTCAACCTCTTTTTTCAGTTTATCGACCTCATATTGAAGATGCTCTTTTTCTTCTTCCAGCGCCTCAACGTAGCCTGCGACTTCATCAAAAGGCATATACGAAAGTGTACTCATTTCAGATCATCCTCCATTTGCTTTTTCAGAGTTTCGTTCTCTTCACGAAGCCGCTCAACTTCTGCTTCAAGAGTTCCACAAAGGTCTTTGACTCTTTCGTACAAGCCATTAATTAGTATCGCGTTGATGTTTGGGTTTTTTACTATTTCTTCTTTTGTCATACTATTTTTTGTATTTCTTTCATAGTCATCGATAGCCCACCATCTTTCTTCCTCACTAAAATTCAATTCTTTCATCTTACTCACCCCAGTTTTCAAAGAGTTTACGAACTTCTTCCCACTTGGTCTTCTTTTTGTTCATAAGACCAGAACTCAGCATCAGGTCAACAACTTCTTGTGTCAGTCGCTTCTTCCCAAGGAAGTCTGTTTCGCAAGGAATGAGTCCAGCGTTCACCTCATCTTCAAGACGAGCCGGAGGAACTTTCAGGACACGAGCGGCGTCCTTGACAGTCAAGCAGGAACGATAGTTTTCCATATGGGAAGCCAAGGACTCCAAAGCTGCCATATCATCCTCGCTGAACAGGTAAGTAGCACCTACCTTTGTAAGCTCCATGCCTGTACGCCGAATCCAGCGGCACAGGATAGAATGAGTACGGCCAACACGCATAGCAGCTTCTTCAGCAGTCCAGTAAGTTCCACTCAAAGTAATAGGCATGATCTTTTTTCCTTATGTGTTAAATTTTTTCGAGGACGAAATACGGGTAAACTCGGTAGAAATCATCTTCTTCAAGAGTTTCTTGACAAGCGAAGCCATATTTTCCAGAGTCTTCGATAACGTGCAGAATCTTATTGATTTTATTATCCATATCGTCTACCCAGTAATCTGCCCACCCGTTTTCATACCCCTCGGCTTTCCGTGTCACACGCACTCGGTCGCCTACCTTAATTCCGCAATTCTTGTGACCCTCAAGATACTTTTCCTGTTCAGTCATTTTCGTTCTCCTCTGGTTCACGTGGATCTTTTGTTGCACTTTCAGGATACGGGCCAAATATACAATCTTCACAAGGAAACCCAACACTGTATTCACAATCAAACTCATTTCCATCGGGAGTGTTACTCCAATACCCTTTACATCCACCCATTTCCACCTCTCCTTTAATCGTGATAAAGTTCTGATTTCGTGGCTTCCCGGCTTTTACGCCAAGCTCGGCACAATCCAATCCCCGCCGCAAAAACCATGAAGCCTACAAACGCCGAAAATGGGAGCCATGTAGGCGCGAGAACCCACCACCATGACCAATCAATTTTGTCGATCAGCTTCAACGTGATAAAGATAAGCTGAAGCAGTCCAAAGAATCCGATTTTCATAAGTTCCTCCTCCGCTATTTAGAAAGCTTTTCTACCATACGACTTTTTGCTCTGTTTATTATGCCCTCTATGAATTTTTCTTCTATGAGTTCGCTAGAGGCTCTAGAATTCCATGCCTCAACCGCTTTTTCTGGAGAGTCATACAAACGCGCATCTTGGGAGCACCCGCACCCACCTTGACTTGGCGGACAAAAAACCCAGAACTTCTCTTTGTTATTGTAAAAAGAATTCGTTACCATCAAGCTGGACACATTGCCACAAAAAGGGCAAGGAGACAGTACCTCTGATTGTATGTCTTTAAAAAGGCCGTCAAAAATAGCTTCCATAATTTCCTCCTTCGTTAGTAATTTCTTAACTGATTATGGGAAAGTAGTCAAGAAAAATTTATAAAAAAGAAGGGCCATGTTTCCATGACCCTATGTTAAAGTTACCCGCAATGCCCGGAGCCACCGCTCTCCCCACAATGGCCCCCAGCATGGCTCTTGGCAAACCTGACCATTTTAAGCACGAATTTAGTCCACATATGTTTTCTCCTAAGATTCTTTTATCCAGCCACGAGCGATTGATCCGTCCTCGTACACCACACCGTAGTGAGAATTGTCAATCAGTGGCTTTCTGTTAAGTATTTTTGTCATTACTTTTACACCATCCATGAAGGAAGCTTTCAGCGAACTTTCGCAGATGAAACAGCTTCGCTTCAACAGGATTGGTGTACTAAGTTTTTCCCCGAACACCTGTTCTGTATCAATCCAATTCTGGCATCCCCCTGAATATGGTGAAGGAAACTTAACTCCGAAAATTTCTTCAAAAGATATATAATCTTTTGTTGAATGCTGAATTTCAGAAAGTTTTATGGAATTGAACCCCATTGCATCATAATGCTTGAAGCAATTAATCAACTCTCCTTTTGTGTCCAAATATCCCCGAACAATATTGAGGTTGACCCTGATTTTGTCTTTATGTGGCAAACTACGATAAAATTCTTGTCTGTCATACTGCGATTTCGTTCCACGAAGCTTGTCAGCAGTTTCCTCTTTATAATGTTGTGCAGAAATATTGAACCCGTCAACAAAATTTAAAAGCCAATGGAAATTAAAAGAACCGTCAACACAGGTTTTAGGAACTGATGAGGTGACATACACTTTTAAACGTGTCTCTCGTTTCAACCAAGCTACAAGATGAACGAGCTCATCAAGAAACAAACAAGGTTCGCCACCAAGGATAAGAACATCGTCAAAGCCCTCCTGACTAGCGATAATGCTGGCAGCTATCTTTCTCCAGTCAGGCTTGCCTTTGTTTATCTCAATAGAGCCTTTGTCAACACAAAACGCGCATTTATTATCGCACATCTTGGTAAAATGCACGTCATAGGATTTGTAAGCTCCATCACAACAGTTTTTAGCGAAAAGCGTCATGTTAATCTCCTTTTTAAGAATCCTATGATCTTATCTGTTGAGTGTCAATAACTTTTTCGTATTAGCTTTCCTCGGTATCCCCGGTAAGCTTAACCAGTTTATAAGCTTCTACTGTATAAAGCTCTGTGTATGCTTCCCCAATCAAAGGTACTCGCACCGACTTTAGCTTAACTTCATACCCCCTCTGTCGAAGGTCGTTTGTTGCGTGTGTTAGCTCCGCTGCCATGCGCTCACAAAATTTCATAATTTCTTGGTCAGTCATTTCTATCCTCCTTTACAAGTTAAAATGCTTTGTCAAGCGAAAAATGATTTCCTTGGCTTCCGCTAGCTCTTTCAGGAGCCTCTGGTTTTCTTCCCACAGTTTCTTAACTTACCCCTTCGGGCCAAGAAAACGCTTCGCGTTAGCTCAACCTTCACTCTCCTCCCACTTAGCAAGGGCTTGTCTGGCAAGCTGCTCAAGGTTGTCACTGTTTTCCTGAAGCTCCTGAACAAGTTCTATTGTAGGCATGGTGTTAGGCCCCTTCTTTGTCGGGTCTTCCTGTTAAAACTTTATCCATACAGAATTTGTAGTCATGTATAGCTCTCCCATAACCATCGTCATACGAAGTAAACCAATGGGATTTTTCGTATTCTTCTTCTGCTTGAAGAACTCCAACTTCAGAAATGCGAATAAGAGCATTGTCGTACCCTTTTCGATATTCTGTTTTACCATTAAAGAGCCTCATCCAAAATCGTTTAAACATATCTTTACTCCTTTCAAGTTTAGCTTAGCTCGGTACCCCCTCCCCCACTGTTAGCTTGGAGTTAGCTCTCCTCTAGCTCCCCCGGATACCCGTAGGTGTCGGCATAGTATTTCAGCACAAAGTCTTGGAACTCGTCAGGAAGCTGCTCAAACGGGATTTTCTGGGAATCCTTTTCAACTTCAATGATCCCCGATTCTGCGAGTATCGAAGTCATGTTTTCCCCCTTGCACCGAAATACCCACGCTACGCCGTCAAAATACTTGACATCAGGCAGATTCGTAAATTCAACAAGAAACTCATCCTTGCCTTCCGCGCAAATTACATTCAAAGGAATTTCGTTGTTGTCGTATGCGTTATTCATAACAGCCACATACTCCGTTTAGTTGTACTTTTTTAACAAATCTGTAGCATTTCATCTCATGGTCAACAAAGTATAAACAGTCCTCGCAGCAACTTAACTTTTGAACGTGGTAGTTAGCTTCTTCCAACGTCTTTGGATCGTTTTTCGTTTCCATTTTGTTAGCCCTCCTTGGGGTCTCTAGTAGGCTCAAAGTTCTTCTTCATTCTAGAAACAACCTCTTCAGGTACGCCATGAGTATTTTTAAAATTTCCATGACATCCGATAATCATAGTGGCGTAGCCAAACACCTTAGCCAGAGTGATATATTTTTCGTACTCCCAGAATTTCACAAAGGTGTTAGCTACAGTAACAATCTCCTCCCCATTTTCCATGCAAGACTTCACTTTATTATAGCAAAATTCATGAGCTTCGTGAAGCTTAGTCATGTCAAAACGGTACTCGCCTTTTTCGTTTTCAAAAAACGAATCAGCCTCACAAACGTTATTAGACCAAGGAGTGATTTTACGCGCTAGTGTACTTTTACCACTCCCCGGAACCCCACGAACAATATAAAGAGTGTTCATTTTGTTAGCTCCTTCCCGTATCCCCTCTCATTTCGATTCTAAGAGGGCAAAATTTGAAATATGACCTAGTAGACGTGTTTCCGATTTTCGTGGCTCAGGTGGTCACTGAGCGTTGGAATTTAGCTTGTACGGGGGCCGCTAGTCTTCAGGATATTTTTCTTCAAAACTAGGCAAGACAAGGCGGGCGCATTGACAAGCAAAAAGTTTCAATTCCTTTTCGTGCCTCTTGACCACTCGCAAAGCCCATAAAGCATCATCAAGTCCGTTACTGTCAAGAATATGTTCCAATGCTAAAGGCTCATCATCAGCACGAGTTTTTGTCAAGACTTTTAAGAAGTTTAGACCAGCCAGAAGTGCGGGGTGCATGTTCTCGAATTTCATCGAGCGTTGTAAATATGGTCATTGTAACTCTCCTTTTGGATTTGTTTAGTTTGTTAGCTTAGCTCAGTATCCCCTCTCCCCTACCCTCGACGCATGCGCTTTTCAAAGACGCAATAAACGCCGTAAGCTGCAAGGAAAGGCAAAACCCATATTGCAAATAGCTGAAAACAGGCAAGGTAAAACTGCGGGCAGGGTGTTAGGCTCCTTTTGAAAGTGGTTGTCAGCTACTAGTTGATTGCCCCACGTTAGCTTAGAGTTAGCTCTCTGGTACGCCCCCTCAATTTTCCCTTTGTGCGAACATAGCGCACTCTCCATCTTTCCAACTAACCTTTTCGTGCTTCGCGCAGTGTTCACACTCCGCCGATTCGCCCCAAAAGCCTATGTGCCGCAAGTGCTGGCACTTTGGGCATTGTTCACCAAAGTGACTGCCCAAAGAATTTTTAGCCAAATCGTCCAGCAAATTTTCAGCTTTGACCCACAAAGCATAGTCATACTCTGTTTTAGTAATAACGTATCCGCCCAAAAGGTATTCTGTCTTGTTTCCTGCGCTATTCTGCTTTTCGATATATGATTGCTGCACTTCCGCGCTAGCTCTAAAAAAGGCTTTTGCGCTCATATCTTTTACACGCGGGACTCCCCCTGTTTCAAGTTCAGCCCCACGGCTGCAAAGAAGCTCAACAAATTCTTTCCTTGTCATTATCTTAGTTTCAAAGCGCACTTGCTTTTCTAGCGCATTGCGCACTTTAGCCTTGCGCATTGGTGGCAAATCATTAGCATACCCGTTCCAGCTTGCCTCTTTAGCTTTAGCTTGGGCGTCTGCCACCTCTTTGGCTTTTGTATCTGCAAGCCAATTTTCATAGCCTACTTTGTCAAAAGAAATTTCGTTCTCAATATCTTCAACGTGAACATAGCTATCAGACCCGTCAACATTGCGTATTTCCATCCAGCCGACGTTCCTATCTTTAGCTTGACCGACAATTACACGCATGCCGCCGTATGCGCCCCAAGAAAAGCCCGCAGTATATTTAGTAGTCACAATTTTTGCTCCTTTCAAGTTTAGCTTGCTTCAGTGTCCCCAGTTCGGTTAAATGCGCGGGTTCATACCCGCGCAAGCTATGAGTTAAGGACTAACGATTCAACATATGCCCCTACTCAATACCAACCTTTTGGGTATCACCATTCCATAAAAGATAGACTTCACTAAAACTCTCCGCAATGTCGGTCAATTTATCTGCGTTAGCTTTCCCATACACCTCCGGCCTATCCCAAAAGCCAACGCCATGCCCGTTGCGAGTCAAAGCAAAATCATGCCCTGCCTGTTCGCAATCCTTATTTTTGAAAAGCCCCTTTGAAAGTTCAAGGAATCGCTTGCAATCCTTTTCGATTTGCCCTTGTGAAGCCGCGTCAAAGTCCGCGAATCCGTTTGCAATTTCATCAAAATATTGTTCCATTTCACTTTCGCCATTGTAATTTGACCACAAAAGCGTGGCAACGTAGGCATTGCGAAATTCGGTATGCGTGTTCATTTTGTTTGCTCCTTTCAAGTTTAGCTTGCTTCAGTATCCCTAGTCAGGGCTTTAGCTCTCTGGTAAGCCCCTAGCTACCGGGCTTCCCTATTCCAGTCTTGCCCACAAGTTTACTGGGCTTGTGGGCAAGATGAAAGAAGGAAACGAAATTTAGAAGTTCATAACAAGCCAATGCCCGTTAGAAAGTTCAAAAGTGACTGTCTGTTCTTCCAGTTCGCCAATTTCCTCAAAACCGTAATTGTCAAGGGCTTCTTGCTCAGAATCATATTCTGTCCAATCACAGCAGATCGCGATAACGTCAAGCTGGATGTCTTCCCTGTCGTTATAGTATTCAAAAAGAGCTACCAGAGCTTGACGGGAAAACTGATCGCCCCTGCCCATTGCGTTAAAATGTTCTTCAAAATCCCAAGCGGTGTTAATAGGGATGTACATCATTTTATTTGCTCCTTTTGGGTTTTAGCTGGCAGAATAAGAAGGATTCAAAACGCGGCGGCAGATAATACGGAAGGGCCAATTGCAGTTATCACGATAATCCTTAATCGTGCGCTTGGCATCCGCAAAATTTTCTTCAAAGCATTCATCATTCCAGCCGTATCCGCAATTGCCCTGTATCACAAAAAGGTATTCATATTTATTAATGCGCACGGTATTTGCTCCTTTTGGGCTTTGCCCTGTTTCGTTAAATTCAATCTAACGGATCCGGTAAACCTTGTCAACTGTTTTTTATAAAAATATTTTTATTTATCAAGTCAAATTTCATACCAACATAATTTGCCGTTTTTCAGGCCAGAAAATACGCTATTTTGTGTCAAAGGATTTGCATGAATCAGTATTCAAGAAATTTATTATGTTAGATTTACAAAATAAACAACAATCAGGCGAGATGTGCCAAACGAATCTGGCATCTTTCATCTCTTGCTTTATCATAATATGTCGCCCCCTTTACCTTTCAACTTGTCCAGCTATCCCAAGCCGTAAAAATGCGCAATCACGCAAAGTAATAGCCGGATCCGTCAAGCAAACTACTCCATGCCAAAATTCGCGCTTGCCTTGAAATTCTATTTCGTTTTTACGTTTTGCCCATCTATCAGCAATGCGTTGCGCTTGGGCTTGTGTAAATTCTTTCCCGTCAAACAAAAAGCCGGATCCGATTGAATCAGCAATTTTATACTTTGCGCTCACGGTAGTCGCTCCTTTGCCCGTTTGGGCTTTGTTCCGTTTCGTTAAGTACACTATATAGAACGCAGGAATATAAGTCAAGAACTTTTTACATATTTTAGCTTGGAAGCGGGTAACCTCTCGGGTTGTGTTAGCTTGGAAAGGGATCACCTCTCGGCGTGTGTTAGCTTGGAAAGGGATCACCTCTCGGCGTGTGTTAGCTTGGAAAGGGACCACCTCTCGGCTTGTGTTAGCTTGGAAAGGGATCACCTCTCGGCGTGTGTTAGCTTGGAAAGGGGCCACCCATGCCGTCCACGCCGCTGGAAGTCCAAAGCCCTGCCGCTGGAAGTCCAAAGCCCTGCCGCTGGAAG
>CAYYEN010000013.1:15357-19019 GCA_964470795.1 uncultured Spirochaetaceae bacterium
CCATGCTGCTGGAAGTCCAAAGCCCATGCTGCTGGAAGTCCAAAGCCCATGCTGCTGGAAGTCCAAAGCCCATGCTGCCCATGCAAAAACAAAAAAAAACCGTACACGCTGGGAGCGTGTACGGCGTCCGAATTCGGAATGCAGATTGTGCCGTCCTGCATCCCTATATCAATTTTTTTTTACTATTTCACTTGTGCACTATCATTAGATACAAAAAAATGAGTTTCGCGTATATACCCGCCATATAGAAAAGTCTTGTCTATGATGTAGTGCTTGCAAAAGTCTCTTAAGGCTTGTTCCTCTGCATGGTTGGCAGCGTAAGAAAATGGAAAAGTCTTTTTTTCCAGCCCGTTAGAAACAATAAAACGCGAACCTCTGGAGTTTGTAGGCCCGCAATATTTTACAGTAATAAGCATAACGCAGTAACCCTTTTTTATATTGTTTATAGAAGTTTTTCCTTTGCCTACAATTCCCGCAATTCAGTAATTGCGGGAAGTAAGAAAAAAGCTCTAACCTAGCTCAATATCATGAAAATTTTTTTTCTGAAAAATATAAAAAGTCATATAATGGATATTCATTGGAGTAATAACAGCCGTCAAACTTGCGCCATGTTCCTACCCTACTTACATTTTTCTCATGTATGTACAAAAAGCGGGAATGTGCTTCCCTTTCTAAAGCGGTAAGAATAGCGTTATCACTTTTCACGCAGAGTTCCTTACACAGCACTTGCGTATCAGATAAACCCCCTGCACCAGCCCCAACGATACCATTATGAAACAGCGCTCTGCTAGTTTTTTCATAACTCAAAAAGCTATTGTCAAGCGCTTCCGCATCCTTAGAAAGCGGAAAAGGATGCGTTTTTTGTGCGGTGTACCCGCCGCTTGTGCCAATACGAAAATGTGCTACAATCTCACAACAATCAGGAATACTGTAAAAAGCGCCCAAAAAAGCGTCGAAAGTCATAAGCCCTTTTTTTGCAGTAAAAAGGGATTTCTCGTTAGTGCGAAAGGCAATCCCTGCGCCATCAGGGTTTAATTCCCAAGCCGCTTGTAATACTTCGCAGCTTGGAATGTCCGCGCCAAAGGGTTTATGAATTATTACACACATTTATATTGCCCCCTTATAATCAGTCAAGCGTCCGCTAAGATGCGAGTACGTTTCGTGCCGCGAATTTACGAAAGACATAAATCCCTTTACAGTCATATCGCAAGCACGGATATCTTGCTTTGTGTATTGATATGCTGCATGCGCATATTGCAAATACGAAAGCAAAATATTTGCATCAAAAGTGGACTTGAATATGCGCAGTTCAACAGTAGTGTCGTTAAACCAATTCACGGCCTCATACCGTTGGACGTTGACATACTCTTGCTCACTTTTTTCGCAGTAACGCTGATACTGCGTTGCGTTCCTACGTGCCACAAAAGTTGACAATCCTGTAAAATTATTTACAAACATTGCCAGCTTGGCTTTATGCGCGTCGCACATCGCTCCTTTGCTTATGTGGATATGAATTCCCGTACTATTGTCTGCATACCCTCCAGCGCTTTCAATTTTCGAAAGTACATCGCTGTATGTTTCAACTATGTACTTTCTCCAGCTAGCAAGTGTACGCGGATGGCTCACAAGCTCATATCCGCTTATGCTTCCGTCTGTTTTTACATAAATGTCATTATCATCCAGCCCCCTTGCTTGCTCAATACTTTCAATTTTGTCGCTACCGTCCGCATTGTATTCTAATTCAACACCAAAGAATAGCTTACTTGTTTCACCACAATCGTGAAATACTGCGCTTGGCTTATAAGAATACTCATGAATATTAACACCTTGCGGCATTCTTTCTTCGTAGCAGGCAGGGCAGTACGAACGCCCTGTATTTGAGTCAAAAAAAGCATAGTCAACGTGTACAGGCTCGCCACAATCTTCGCAATGTACGTAGCTATTATCAAAACACGTCTCACAATATGAATTGTTATCAGCACACACCTCTTGATTGATCGGAAAAACTTCATTGCATTTCTCACAAGTGAAAAATTTATCCTCAAAGCAATCATCGCAATAAAAAGAGTCGCCGTACTCATTTGCGTCGGCAATGCGAATAAATTCCCCACATTCTTCACAAGCAACATATTCCGCTGCACAATCCTCACAAAGGACTTTTTCACCAACAGTTATCGCATCGTCAACGTCGATGACTTCCCCACAATCATCGCATGCTGTTTTGCACGCATGGCAATAAGTGTCGAGACGCATTTTTTCCCCACAATCGGGGCAAATAGAGTAGCACGCAAGCAACGCCCGTGCGGCGTCGTAGTGCGCCCTCCCGCAGTTAGCAACGCCGATCGCACGCTTTGCAAGCGGAAAAGGAACTCCACTATACTTTGCAACACGGTCCTCACTGCGAACAAATTGCAGGATCGGCGTAGCCAATAACGCTTCACTTGCGTGCAACACAGCGGGTATACACACGCTTTCTATAAATTCCCGCACTGTAAAAAATGCGGAAAAAAACACGCTATAAGCTTGTGGCAGAGTTTCCGCGTATGCACTCACTTGCGGAAACTCTGCAAAAAAAGTTTCAAAAAGTTTATGTTCGCTATCGAATAAGCGAATGTTTTGGGCAGCGGTAAGCCTTTGCCCAAAATATTTGAGGGTAGGGCCCCCGTCCCATGGGAAAAGCATGCGCAAGGTCAAGTCTATCTCAATCGCATCGTGTGCTTGAAAAGACACAAAGCCTTGCCCTTCAGTGTACAGTTTTTCTATAAAAATACGCATAACTTACTCCATTTGTTGAAATGTTCTTTTGTCTATTTTATTTATTGCATCACTTTGCCGCGGCGCTTGGCTCGCGGGTTTTTCCCGCTTTTGTTAACTATACTATGTGGGTATATCACACAAGAACGTAAGTCAATAACTTTTTATATATTTTAGCTTGGAAGCGGGTAACCTCTCTAATCAAAATTCTCGCCCTTGTGAGTGATATAATGTTTTACAAAACCATTTTTATTTTTATCAGTCATACGCACAACAAACTGATCGTATTTTGTGACGGCAAGATAGCGTGTTTCATCTTCAGCTTGCGGCATGTTTTCTAAAACGTATAAGATTGAGTCGTAGTCCATTTTCATCATTTTTGTGTTATAGTCTAGCATGGTTTTTTTCTCCTTTTGCGTTGTTACTTTTTCAGATACGGTAGTGCTTCAATTGCTTCAATGTCCGCGCTAGACAATCCTATAGCGTCACTAGTTAGCACATAAGCGTACATGATCTGCGTCAAAGACAAGTCCGCAAGTACGCCTCTAGCGGTCTCATTGCAAACATTAGCTATCTCATACTGTCCGGACTTCTCCATCTCTTTTGCCGTTGCGCCTAGGGTATCATATTGCGCATGTTTTTCTTCAATCTGCGCAAGCTCATTTTTGAGCACAAATTCCAGAATCTCACGCGAGCGGATAGCGCGGGAACGGATAAAACTAAGAGCGTTCATAAAAGGCCTCCATGTTTGTGTTACTCTCTACACCTTGAACACTACACGCATGTGCAAACTGCGTCAAGTGTTTTTCAAACTTTTTTCTGTATCATTATAATATGGCGTATGGGCATGCCGGCAAGGCAAGCAAGGCAAGCAAGGCAAGCAAGGCAAGCAAGGCAAGCAAGGCAAG
>CAYYEN010000014.1:0-18949 GCA_964470795.1 uncultured Spirochaetaceae bacterium
TATAGATTGCACCTTCTTGGATAAACAGGTCACCAGATTCCATCATGATGGAATATTCTTCGAATGTCATTTCAGGATCTTCAGACTCAGAATCATCATCAGATACTTCAATATCGTCTTCATCCTTATCAGGTGTATCATCCTCATAATCACCCATGATAGAAGATGATGATCCCCAGTTATCATCCCAATCAGCATCAGTGATTGAATCTTCGGGAGAAATATCAGCATCTTTGAAGTTTTGAATTTCTTCACGAAGCTTCTGGATATCATATGTAAAATCAGTATCATAACCGAATGAATGATCTTCATTATCCAGATAATCATCAACAACGTTTTTCACATCTTTGAATTCCTTACTGTCTTTTTCCAACAGATCGTCAATGATGTTATTACCATTATCGACATCGGCATCAGACACATCGACTTCACCATCTTCATTCATAACACCAATTGTTGAACCAACAACTTCTCTCAGTTTATAAGGATTCTCCAATCCTTTATTGGTCATCGCATCAATTGGCATTTTGGTTTTGACAATGAATCCAGCATACTTATCAACCTCATCAGCATCATCAAATATTGTACCAGTTGATATTGCCTTGCTGAGATTGCTTTCTTGAACATATGAAATGTTCTTTGGACAAAGTATCTGAACTTCATCATCTCGGTTCTTATAAACTCGCACATCCCTGCCGGGGTATGTCATAATGTTAATGTGGTTCTTATCAGAATGCACAATATTTGCCATTTCGCATACAACAGAATATTTCTTGGCATCGATTGCAGCTTTAATGTATTTCTCGAAAGAACTAATCATTATAGGAACACCTACTTTCTTATTATTTAAATTAAAGGAGAAGTTATTATGACTACAACAGAACTCATTTGCATCATCGCATGCTCCATCAGTATTATCATCAATATTACATTGATGATCAAAACATCAATTATACGAAAAAGAACCATTGATGATTTCAATGATATTAAACGATATATGTATGAAATCATGCGTCATGAATCGACTCTGTCATCATTGTTTGATGACATGCATGAGGACGTTGAATCTTTATCAACGGGTTTTAACGACGTCCTTAAATCATTTAACACTGCATTGAATGAAAAAATAAATATGAGACATTATCCGTTACCGGATGAAATAAAACAAATCGAAGGAGTCATGACCGACCAGATTGAACAAATAATCGGTCTTGCGGGTAAACAACGAATACCAAACCGAGACATGTTTGAAACCATTGTGACTAATGTTTGTAACACATTTCCTGATATTGAAGTTGAATACATTGTCCGAAAGTTAACATCGTATATTGAGATGACTGATATTGTGAAAGAAGAGTGATTGTTAGCGGGGTTCATCCCCGCTAATATTTCAACATTCCGTATATATATCATTTTGTAGAAGCAACTCAGGAATATTTTTACAGAGGTGAATAATATGGAAGATATTATCATCATCAACGATAGTACGACCCCACAGTCAGAAATCGAAAATAATATCAAAGTTTGGTTAGGTTAAAACCAAATAATGATTAGACAAAACTTTCACACTTTCATTGAGAAATTGTCAAGTCCATAAACCCATTCCAACCTGAGAATGCTTCTAATTAAATGTACAATAAGGAGGAAATAAATATGTACATTAAACCATTCATAATCGAAAAGAACAACTCTGGAGACGTCATCGTTATAACGACTGAAAAGTCTCTCAACATCGAATCCGAAAAAGCAACGCTTATTGTTGATAATGAACCAATCGTGTTTCATTCACTGATGTCCCCGCAATGGTGTTTCAAGAACGGATTCCTGTTTTGCATTGGAGTCAAAGATATTAACATCAACATTGATGATGAGAATCGTGAAGTCAATAAAGTTGTGTCAATGAAATTTGGTGACACAACACCACATTGGAAGATATACTCCGAAGAGATAAAACCGTCACTTACATTGGGAGAAATTATTGATAACATGATTTCGTGGTATCATGAGCTGAGTGGTAAAATGTTGGTTTCCAAAATAGGAACGTTCTCCCCATATCGGAAATTGAATAAGTTTGAGGATTTCTATGTGGAAACATGGAAATCATTCTCATCGTATTTCATTCCGGGAACACCATATCTCATCAATTGGGGTTCACATCCTAAGAAAAAGGAAATGTCACAAGAGAGGAATGAATCATATTCAATTTGTGTGTCAGCCAGCGGTGGATCGGTTAGTTTCGTAACAATAAAACCATCATTCACGGATCATTACCGCACGTATTATTGCGAAGTAAGGGTACGTGATGTATATGCATACAATATGATGTTTTATCGTTGCTACAATCACATCCAGATGTTGGATCTGATTGACCAGGTTAAAACAAAACCTGAGTCATTTAAAGGTAAATCAGAATATACATTTAAAGACGACGACAATCAGTCACAGCAGTGTGAATTTACTGATTATATTCATGATGACGATGAAGAACGCGTTAATTTAAGAGAGGAGAGTTTTGATGAAAGTTGTGATACTTGATCCAACTTACAAGAAAGCAAACCCAAGCACCAAAAGATGCGTTGATATTGGAATTAAAAAACTCCAACAACGTTTCGAACAGTATCAGAAGCAGGGTAAAACCATCGATACTGTATTCAACGATGATGTCATAATCCATGACATCATCGGAGGATTTTATGTATACAAATGTCGTGCCAACAACAATCAGTTGCGATTATTGTATACAATGACAAAAAACAAACTCGTGATTGTTTCACATTACATCAAGAAAAGCGATGAAGCAAACCACAACCAAACATACATACCGCATTTCGAACGTGCGGTTGCCAGAATGAAAGGAATGAATTAAAATGGATAATAATAGGTTAATAAACATCAAAAAGATAGCGATTGACCATCTCGCATTACGAGTTGGATTTCCATATGTGGTGTGGTATAATCACATGCGCATATATGCGTCATATGTATCAGGTAACTCATCTGCATTGAAGTTTAATTATTTCAATTCCAAAAACGAATACTGTGAGTTAGTTCTGGACATCACGGATAAATTTGAAATCATGCCAATGACGTCAAACACAGAAGCCATGGCGTTCAAAGATTATGATGACATGGTGAGAGACATCGATCTCGTCAACAAAATAATCAAATCATGGCATAATGATACAATATGAATGGAGGTGACAAATAATGTTGGTTAAAGATGCATTCAAATTATTTCAGCCAGTAATTGATAATACCGCAACAATCGATTATATTATCACATGGGTTGCGTTATATGATTATCATCATGATTCATATTATCATCCAGATATTAAGATTTCTTCTGATTGTAAACCAGAACTGGTACTGTCAGAGAAAGTATTAAATTCAAGAGTGATTGAGATGTCTGCAGAAGATCAAGATACCATTTTAATAAGAATTGAGGAAATTGTATGAACGAAAAACATCGAATCATAGGATCCTGTGAATATACAGGATCCAAAAACACAATAAAACAGTACATACTACGATATCTCACAGAAGAAATCAAGAAATCTAATTATATCATTTTCCAATCCGATTCAAATTTCATGGGATGCGATACACCATTCACACTCATCGTCATGCGAACCACCACAGGTCACAGGTTCAATGTCACATGGTGGATGAATGATTGGGGTACATTCCAAATCGAAACACCGACCAAACGTTACATTGCAAAACGATGGAGGCTGGATCGTTTAACAAAGAAAACGGTCAAGAACAATGAATCATTAACCGCAAGAGAAATGATTGAGCAATATGGTTTCCGTCAGTTGGCATGTACCAAAGTATTGAAACATCTGTCATCAATCACATTCCAAGAGTTAACATACGAAATTTCCAACATGTTTAATGAATACAATGTTGGAATTGAAACACCATTTACAAATGGCAAAGTAGCAATTATTTATAAGGAGGCATTATAATGGTTTTAATTACAGGAAACACAACCAATGAACATGATAGTTATCATTCAGAAATGATATCGGTTCATGAAAACAATTATGTTGTACGTTTGTCAGCTACAAACAAACCTAACATCGATGTCATATTATCTGAACATGAAATCGATGTTATGACAAAGACACCAGATGGTGTAATGAAAGCATATAAGTATGCCAACAACATCATGAACGGTATAAAGATGTCCATATTAGAATATGATCATTTTATCGATTGTGATGATGTAATGCATGGTGGTTTCGAAACAGTGCTTTCATTCTCAGATTACATAAAAAGCTATCAAACAGACATAAAGAATTGGTATGTGACCGTTAATGATTATGGCTCTAGAATCAAATCAAGAATCTTTGAAATACCAATGACAATAGACAGTAATGTCAGTGAATATATTGAAGAAACATATGAATCTGAAATCTCCGAATTAAAGGAATTCATTAACATGGTTGAGAACAAAAAACCTGGTTTCAAGAGTGAAGAAACATATGTATTCACAAACAAAAATTAATTAACTTCGGGGTGGACCATAGTCCACCCATTATATTTATGAAAGGAATAAATTAACGTCGAAGGAGAATAAAAATGGATTTAATAAAAGTAATCGTTAAACAATCGACATTGGATCTGGTGGTCAAAATCGTAGACACACGATTCTGCAAACCATCCGAATTCGAAAACAAAGTCACGAAGGATCTCATAACAGATCCTTCATGGCATTGGCACCCATTCTATAAACAAACACTCGACCATTTACCAAGTGACTATGAAGCTTACACGGTTCATTGTACCAAACTTGGGACATTGACAAAAATACGTCAGCCCTATCGCACATCGTTAGTTGATGAAGATGCTCCATTCATGATACTGAACGAATTGCAAATTCGCAATTACATGAAGTATCTAGGCGGTACTATATATGATAATGAAGGATACATTGTTTGGTTATCAGATGACGATGATCTTATTATCGAACGTGTATTTCCGCGTAAAGAGTACACTGCTTTTTATCCGTTAACCATCAAAGGAAATAAGTATATAGATTACACAAAATTTCTTTCCTTTAACGTAATAGGAGGAAAATAAAAACAGTTAAATCTAAATATAAGAAAGGAATATAAAAATGAAAGTTAAGATGATAATAAATTCAAATGATTTGAAAATCGGATATCCATATCTGATATATTGTGATGGTGAAGAATATTTTGGATGTATATCAGATCTCAACGATGATGGTGTGGAAATAAATACATTTGATAGCAAGGGTGAACCATTAACAAGATATTTTGCTAAAGGTGAAGATGTTTCATTTGTAGCTCTCAAGAGTCCACTTCAACATGTACCAGATGAAGCTGAGAAAGAGCAACTCATTAAAGATGCTAAGCGTAAGTTTATGAAACCAGCATACAAGGGTCCGATTATAAAATTTATAAATGGTAACAATAACGACAAGAACTACATAAAAGACACATACGAATACATCGCAGCTCCTTCCAAAACAGATAATGGAAGACTTGTAACAACTTATGGTGTGGCGGGTAATGATCCAGTAGCTTGGATGATAACAGTTAAGAGACTTTGGCATAAGACCAATGGCAAACAGGGTGAACATTTCATAGTATCATTCCCTGAAGATTTTGATAAAACTCCGGATGATCTTCTGAAAATTATGAGAGAAATTGTTGAAGCCAACTTCCATGGATATTCAGCAGTCATAGCAGTCCATTTGGATGCCATTCATTTACATTCTCATGTATTGTTAAACTCTGTGAGCTATGAAAATGGTAAGAAGTTTTCACAGAGTCCATCAGACCTTAACAAGCTTAAGTTAAAGATCAATGAAATTTTAAACAACCATGGAATCAATATAATACGTGACAGTGTTAATCATATGCGTATTACTTCTGTAACAAATGAAATACCAGAAGAAGAGTAAATAAAAAGGCTACCCGGGCATTACGCCCGGGAAACCTCTTGTATTACATTGCGCTTTTTATATATTAATTATTTTTTCGCCGTGATTACTTAACAAGACCAGCGTTGCTGTCCGGTACGAGTGCAGTATTCTTAGCAATGATTCTTGCATCAACACCCTGAACAGTGATCATCTGATACTGTGAAGATGTTGTGATAAGAACTGCCTGTCCGCCAGGTGAATTAGGATCCTGGTAACCTGCATTCTCAGGAGAGTTTGTCAGGTGACGAGCAAATCTGAGGTGCTTGTGAGTGATGTGGAACTTGTCCATCGGATAAGCAACGATCTTCCAGAAGTATTCCTTTGACTTCATGCCAGGCTTGTAGTCAGGATCTGATGTCTGGTAAGCATCGATGAGTGTGTATGCAGGAACACGGTTAGAAGCAACAACACGAATCGGAACTGACTCGTCTGTCATTACACCGAATGCATGGTTCATCTTTACGCCGCCGATCTCTGTAGACTGTTGTGTTGTCCATGTAACGAACTTCTCAAGAAGTCTTGCACTCTTCGGGTTAGAGTAGATAACGAAGCCGAGGTTGTCGAGCTTGCCCTTGTCGCAGAGTTCATAGATTGTAGAAGCAATTGCATTGTGAAGTGCATTTGTTCTGTACTCGAAAGGATCACCAGCGAATGAAGGTGAAATGAATGTAGGATCGAAGTCAACGTACTCTGTATGAGTATATGAATCGAGTGCCCAGATGTTGCTGTCAGCGCCATCCCACTCATTGAACTCTTCGTCGAGCTTCTCAAGAATGTACTGATCCTCGAACATCTCCTGAGCTGTTACGAGCTCCTGAACGAGTCTGTTGTAGAGGTTGAAGTTGAGTGAAGCATTAGCCTCAGCAAAGTCCTCAACTGTGAATGGAAGCTGGAATCTGCAACCATCGCCGATTGTCCACTTACGGATCTCAGGATACTCACGGAAGCCGATTGTTCTGAGGTTTGTCTCATTTGAAATGTAGCCGTTGATATAGAAGCCCTTGATAGTGCCACATGCAGAAGCATTTACGAAGCCCTTAACGAAGTCAACAACACCAGAAAGTCTGTCATCGAAAGATGTAACCTGACCTGTAGGCTTGTTTGTTGTAGGATCAACAACTGAAAGAACCTGTGTTGAATCAACACCGCCATTCAGGAATACACCGTTGTTCTGGATGTCGATCTGAATGCCACCCTTAGGAAGCTTGATCTTAGCATTGTCGATAGCAGCTACCTGTGAGTAGTAAGTGTCAGCAGTCCATTCAGGAGCAGATCCACCACCTGCTGTTACAGCTTTATACTGTTTGTCGCTGGAATCATATGTGTAGTATGATGTGTACTTTGTATCCCAGTCTGCAGGCTCTTCTGTTGTAAGAACATATGAAGCAGGAACATCAGCAACAACGTACTTGATGTGGAAGTCATATGAGAGTCTTGTTCTGGGAGTCTTTGTGAAGTTTTCGGGATGATTACCGTTCTCATCGAGGAGATACTGAGCATCGAGAAGCTGGAGCTTCTTGCCAGGTGCAGCATTAATAGCCGAAAGCAGTATAGGTTTTGTATCATCGATTCTGAGACCCTTGCCTGTGTACCAGAGCTTCTTCCAGAGTTCTGTATCGAAGTATACTCTTGGTGTCTCATACTCTTCACCAGTCTCATTGTTTACGAGATACTTTGTGAAGATACGCTGCTCGATATTTGTTGAACCAGCAGTTGCAACAGGGATAATATCTTTACCGAGGAACTTGATAAACTGCTTAACGAGTGCAGGGAAGTCAAGTGTTGAAAGAGGAAGATATGTTGATACGTTGTAGCTTTCCTGAATGAAGTTTTGAACAGCTCCATCCCATGCATCGGAAAGTTCACTTGCAACAGACTCAAGGTGAACTCTTTCAACCTCGCTCTCTGTAGGATAGTTTCTGATTTCGTCACAGATAGGATCAAGATACAGTGTCTTGTACTCCTGCATGATCTCAGGGTGATCAAGCATCTTTCTGAAGTCAACAGTAACGTTGATATCGTGTGTGTCCTTCATTGTATTTACAGCAGCTTCCAGATATGTATCAGCTTTTTCTCTGATTGCCATAAGATCTGACTCACTGGCATTGTTAATCATTGACTGCTGTTCCTGGAACCATGATCCACGGTGTGCGGTACGTCCGTATGCCATAATTAAATACACTCCTTATAGTAAATTTGGTGATCAATACTCACCATAGTATTTGTGTAGAAAGCAACCTTAATCTTCATCAGTGTCTACTTTCTTAAGATTAGAATCAATCGAATTCAGCAGAGCTGTATATAGAGCATTAAGTTTATTATAGTACATAATGTTTTCCCCATAAGCAGTATCTACGAAATCATTGACTACGTAACTTTGTCCTGTGAACAAAGCTTGTTTGAGGTCGGTGACGAATGGTTGTATTGCTTTAGAAATATCATACGGAATAACAGATTGAAGTTTATCAATATTTTGCAATATTGATTCAATCTCGTGATTACGATTGATCATTTGCTGATACAAACGTTGGTTCAGTATGTTTCCAGCTTTCTCAGAAATAGAATTATCATCTTTCTGATCTTCACCATTGTTTTCTTCGCCACCAGTATCACCATTCATAGTTTCATCTGAATCCATTGGCATTTCATCCATTTCATCAGAAGTCGGTGGTGCACCGACGAGATCCTCATCGCCTGCTGGGGTGTCTCCCTCAGGTTGATCTGGTGGTGCTGGATTGTCTGATGGACCTGGATCAAATGCTTCAAGTTCATCACCTTCTGCCTCCATCACCCATGTAAACAGATCTTTCATTGGATTCACCTCCGAATCAAGCTATACTGTTTGGATTTGTAATCCTGGTACGACGTGCAGTTGCAGCCATATTGACCATCTTATTTCTCATACGCATGTACTCATACTTCTTTTTCAAAGCTTCAGGAGTACCGACTTCTTCAAGACGATCGATCTTATCATCAAGGATTTTGATTTCAGTTATCATCTCACCCTGAACTTCTTTTTTGAGACGATCTTTATCGATAGCTTTGAGAACTTCGATGCCTGCGACAGCAGCAGCAAGATAACCGCTTACCGTCCATGCTACACCGACGAGACCGAGTTTGAGAGCAAGCCTCGATGCTTTATACAGCGCAGTGCGATAACTTGGACTCTCGACTATTTGGGCTTTCACTTCATCCTCATCGCGTTTAATCAACGAATCAACAATGTTTGTCATCCACTGTTTAGCTCGTGACACCGGCTTGAGGGCTGCTCTTGTAGTGTTTATGCCTTTTTGAACTTTTTTCTTCGCTTCCTGTTGTGTGGACAAAAGCCTGCGGTCTTTATCCATTGCTTTAGTCAGCGAATCCTCCTTTGGAGGTTTAGCACCTGCTGCTTCCGATAGGGGCTCTATTGATTCAAGAATAGTAAACATTTCATTTACCGTAAGACCGTTTGAAAGTTTATTGTCATCCTTGGATGCAACAGTATCTGAAGAAGTGTTGCTATTATTATAATTGTTAGTCCCCCTGGAATCGGTGTTGTGCGAATTTGTTGTAGATGTTTTATTCACATTTGATGTATTATGTGAATCGGAAGAATGAGTATTGGTTGTCGTAGATGTATTATGAGAATCATTGCGTTTCTCAATACGTTTATCACGTGATTCATCCTTGTTGTGAGAAGAATCATTCTGTGAATTTGTCATGTTGTTTGAGTTGTGCATGTTCTGAGTGTTGTCAATTTCTTCATGTTTGTTTTGTGAATTGTCATTGTTTGTTGTTGTATTTGTATTGGTGTGTGTATCGGTACGTGTATTATTTGAATCTTTATTGAATGAATTATTGTATGTGATATTGTATACAACGTGTCTGCCGGGTTTGGAGCCATCCTTTTCGATAGGACCATCGTATCCCTTACCTAACATACCTTCAAGACCCTTGTCCGTTTCAGTATCCATTCTTTCATCAATAGAATTTGTGAGATCATCATATGAATTACGTGGAGTCTCAGGTGGCACATTAACATCAGTTGTTGTTGGTGTCTTAGTTGCACCCAGATCATCAGACATGTTCATACGACGTTTAATATAGTCAGGTATCTCACCATTTTCTTGTTCAGCATAGAAATTGTACGACTCACCAATCCAATTGTGAATGCCGATCTGAGAGAAACCTTCATTATATAATGCATCATTCATTGTTGAGATTTCATCATATAACAAGGACTGGAAACCTTCACAATACTGGATGTCAAGAGTTGACATGTCACCGAATTCCTTTTCCATTATAGAAGTATATTCTTTAACGGTTTTGGAATCATTCAGTTCGTTGTCTTTCTTCATCTCATCCTGTTCTTTATACTTCATTGCTTCACGTGAATTCTTATTGATTCTTGCACGTGTTGTTTTAATGAATTCATCAACCGAACCATTTTTGGTTGGCATAAGATTGTACATCAGTGTGAGATAAATGTGTGAATCGAAAATGTTGAACAATGTCAGCAGAGTGTTGTTGTCAATGCCACAGTTTTCATCATTGAGCAAATTCAGATTCATGAAATCTTCAATGAATTTGATTGTTGCATCTTTGTCGGTTTTGAAACAACTGAACAGATCATAATTCTTGAAACGACCTGCACCCTTATTCTGTTTGATGATTGACTCATATGAATCAGTATATTTCTTCATAGTGTCTTCATCAATTTCAGAAGATGATTTCTTTGGGTTGGTCAATGTTTTTACCAATATGAATGGTGCAACTGTTTGACCAATGAAATCAGTCATGCCCTTGTTGGGTTTACTAAAGAGCATCATCAGATCCGCAGTTGAATTACAATCCCTCAAAGCTTTCACAATATCATTTGTGAGTTTCTGGAACTGTTGAGACACCATCCATTTACCATTAGAATATTTCAAATGTTTTGGACGATCTTTCTCGAAGAAATCAATCTCTGCTGCTTCCATCTTGGTTTCATCAACCATGATTTCCACATCTTTAAGATCTGCATGTTTCTTGATACGTTCACTTTCGATTACCTGGTCCATGTTGTTTGGTAACTGGATCTGGTCATTATTGAATATACCGGAAACATATTTCTCAGGATCAAACAGTGTGATGTCAATGTCATCATTCAGTGCAGTTCTGAGTTCATACAACTCCAATGGTTGTGAGAATGTTTCAATCACATCAGCATATTTTGAAGGATTTGTAAACAGTTCAAAAGTATAAATACCATTTACGAGTTTACTGAAATCTTCAAAATTGTTTGATATGAACTCCAATGCTTTGCAACCAATGACCGCATAAACCTTGTCTGCCAGTTCTTCAGGCAACTGTGACAATACATCGGGTCCATTATATTCACCCTCATGCTCACTGATCTCTTCGAGCAACTGGTTGAGATTATCTGGATCCTGTACGAGTTCCGGATCAACGTTGTTCAACCAACTCAGGATACCAAGTAATGTTCCATCGAGTTGAACATCATCTTCAACCGTTGGAAAGTTCTTATTTGTAAAATTAGAACTGATGAAATCATTGATACTGTTGATTGCGGTTGCAACGTTATCAAAGTATTCTTTATTGATTATGATTTTATCCATTATCAAATCCCCCTTAAGATTGAGAGAGCTTCTCTTCTGATGTCACTCTTGAGTGGGATTATGATTTTGGAGGTATCCGCCTGTTCACATATGATGGAAGCATCCTTGGAGATTGTCATAATTTCATTTGGTGAAATTTCAAATGACTCACAAACGACTGCCATGTTCTCATCCTGTTCGCAGCAATACTTTGCAAGTTCCTTGAGGAAGATAACAGTTCCTTCCTGATGTACAGGCTCGATATCTGCTTCTGCTTCCTGATGTGATGGAAAGTCAACCATGTCAAATGTGATGACCTTAGAGACTCTCATGTTTGGAGCATTCATTGGTGCGTTCGGAAGCATTGTTCCCATCAGACGAACAGAGAATGCAGGCTGACCACCGAGGTCGATGATTTCAGATGCAACTGCACGACCAGGTTCTGTACGAGGGTGTGTTGTAATTGTTGCCTTATACAGATCACCAACGAATTCATCATCATTGATAAAATGAGAAGTTCTCATCGGTTCCGGTATTGTCATACGAATGTCGGAATATTGTTGTCCCTTAATGTCTGGGTTTGGATGATTCCATTCTGCTCTCCACGCATTCCGTTTCTTGAGATTCTGGATACGTTCGTCGTTCTGAATTACTGAACGTGCATTTTCTTTGTCGTATCTACGATGCATGCGATTGTAATGACCAAATGACCATAATGGTGATCTGAAAATACAGTATGGAAGTCCTTCGCATGAAGTCTTGATTGTAAGACCTTTACGTTCAAGATTACTGTTGATAGGCGCCTCCTGAACAAAGCAAGACGTTGCATACTTGTCTGTGGTTGTACTCTTTTTCACAAGCATTATATTCATCTACTTTCTTATTAGATTTTCAATAACTATAATTGTCATTGAATGTTATTCTTTTGTCACAAAGATTCATGTCTCCCGTTAAAACTAAGGTTTGGGATGGTGCCTTCAGCCCGCCACACTCCACAAATATATTTTATTGGAGAATAGTGACTATTGCAATAAAATATAATAGAAAGGAAAATGATATTATGAATGATGAAGTTTTATGGGTGCCATTAAAACACCCAGGAGTCGTGAATAATGCATATAAAATATCAGAAGGAGGTGAAGTCAAAGATGCGTACAATGACAAACTTGTTGAAATATATCATTCCAACAATGGATATGATTATGTATTATTAAACGTAGATCCAATTGTTCGTGATAATGATATCATCAATTATCCATCTCCAGTGATGTTGTTCCGTATCGATTTAGTAATGGCAACAACATTCCTTAAATGTGAACCTGAATTAATTGGTAAACCATTAGATGTTATTCATATTAATGGTGATATCAAAGATTGTAATGTTGGTAATCTTAAATGGGTTGAAGATGTAGAAGAATGGCGTGATATTGATTATGGTGATATTGTAAAGGACCAGTATCAGGTTAGTAGTTATGGTAATATTCGTTATAAACATAATAAAGAAATTATCCACCAGCGTCTGGATAGATATGGATATAAAATGGTAACATTGAAACTCGAACATCTGACTGAAGGCGGTTATAACAGTAAACCATTTAAAACACATAGATTGGTTTCATGTATGTGGTATGGTGACAAAACCGAAGATGTTAATCATATCAACGGTGTGCATCATAATAATCATTATAAGAATCTGGAATACATTACCAGAAAACAGAACGTAGATCATGCTGTTAAAACACAATTACGTGAAACGGTTCCGATTGAACAGATTGAAATGATATACGATTTATTGGCTAAATATACAAGACCTCGTTTAGTATATAACCAGTTCATTGATCATATAAAATATCCTCGGATTTCTGAATCATTAGTCAAAGCAGTTAAACGCGGATTCTATGATCATCGTATTGATATGACAAATAGAAAACCATTGAAGAAAATGTTTACTCAGTCGATCCATAAAATGAATTTGTCAGTTGATGAAGTTGATGAATTACGTGAATTAATAATGAAGCACAAATACAGTTCCACTGAAGCATATAAACATTTGGATCATAATAAATTTCCTAATGTAAATATAATATGTCTTAAAGGAATAAAAGCTGGTCAGAAACCGTATACCGTAAGCAATAAATTCACAAAAGAAGAACTGGATAAATTTACTCATACAAGATCGTCATATTATAAAGCTGATCAAAAAGCAAAATTCTCTCCTGAAAAGGTTGATGAAATCAGGGGGTTATTGAATACTAATGGTGGTAGTATTGCTGCCGTTACTAGAATTCTCAATGATAAGAATATTACTAAATTTAATGTTGAAAGTATTAAGAGGGGTTTTAACAAAGCTCCTTCTAATAAGTATGATCTTTCCTTCAATGACGGTAAATATCCATTCATTGAAAAGTAATCATCTGAATAAAACATCCGGGGATATCCCCGGATGTTTTTCGATAATATTGATATTCCATATTTATATTATTTAAGCGGAATACACAAACGAACTTTTCTCATTGGAGGTGAGGATTATGGATGAAGTAATCATCATTAATGATTCTACAATGTCCCAAAGCGACGTTGAAGAGAATATCCGTATTTGGTTAGACTAATAACCAAATACACACCGACAAAACTTTCCGGATATCATTGAGAAATCCGTCATACGAAATAAAACCATTAACATCGTTTGTGTATTCCAACTTATTAAATTTGTAATGCATCATGATATTTAAAATATTATGATACACAAGACAATCTGAAATTATGATAAGGAGTGTGGTAACAGATGAGATCAGCAACAATCCATGTGCAAGAGAGTTACATTCGTGCATTTGAGAATTACATTAATGACGAGCGATTTAAGGAACAACTCAAGAAAGGTGTATTCATTATGAGTAATCTGTTCGATGAAGGTGATGCTCGTAATGAGTTTGGTAAAGTGGTTAATATACAGCATGAAGACGGTACCGATGAATTCAATCTTTTATATCGTCAGAATGAAATGTATGAGAATTACTGGATCGAATGTGTGACACCTGTGTTGGATGTCGATTGTACCAGCAGTGGTGTTGTACTTGATAATGACTACTTTCCTACTAAAGAGAACTTCATAATCAATCGTATTGTGAAATTCTTCCCAACATTCTTAAGAAGTCATAAATAATTATAAGCTCCCCATCACGGGGAGCTTCTTTTTTCTATTATATCATAATTCGATATATATATTATTTAAATGGATAAATGAGAAATCATTTGTCACATCATATTTTAGGAGGAAAACAAAATGGATGAAATCCAAGTTCTAAGAAACCAACCGTATACCGTTAGATTGGCACTATGTGTGTCATTATTTTATACGGCGAAAACATCAAATTCGTCGTTACCGATTGAACCTGACACAATTGATTTCGCATCACAAGTATGTGATGTCAATGAAGATGAAGTTCGGGGTATCGTTGTTCAAAACCGTGAACGCGAGTTCATGGATAAAATCGAGATACCAAAAGATCTTATCAAGGTTATGTCCGCAGTAACGCTGATGTTATTCCCCATGGAGGTTGACAATGAAGATTGATAACAATTCCAAAGGGGAATGCATTCTCCTTCTCGAACATGGGGATCTGGATAAATATAAAGTGGTAATTGAGAATCTCATAAGGATTCCAAACCTGATGGAGATTCATTTTAGAAATCTCACTGGAAAAGAAACAATGAAGGTGAGATCAATGTTATCAAGATTCACGGAAACCTCTGGTTTCTATGATCTTGATATAACGATCAGAAGAAAATAATATTGAATACCCCCGGATATCCGGGGGTATTCTTTTTTGTTATGCAAATGATTCTGTTACTGTAACATTACCCTGGTTGATAATATCCTGGATATGTTTGTCAACGTCTCCTGCACGATTCGGATCATATGTTGTATTGACATCTTCTTTCTCGATATCAGTATCCAACATTGATGAGAAGTTATCTTTGATCCATGTAAGATATTTTCTTGTGGCAGAATCAAGACCCTTCTGTTTTAATGCATTTTCTGCAAGCTTTGCAGCAGCATGGTTTCTTTCGGAGTTTGTTGGATATGTTGTAAATAACAGTGTGTGGAGTTCTTTTTCCAATCCTGCAAGCTGGTTGAGTTTATCAACATTTCCAACTGTGTTTGGTGTGAAGTTCTTGTTCTTATCAGTCATTGACTTGATGTAGAATACAACTGGGAAATTGTATATACCTGCAAACATATCGCACCATGATTCCTCAAAGGCCTTGCCTTTCTTGTACTGGTCTTCAACCTTGCGATATGTTCTGTCAAATGACCAACGCATTGCATACATGATGAATGACAAGAATGATGCTGTCAATGACAATCCCGCTGCAGCACCTGAAAGACTGGCGCCTGCAACAGTCGCAGCACGCTTAAGCAGTATCGATGCCGCGGATGACGTTGCTGAGTTTAGTGTAAGATTGATTACACCCATCGCCAAGTTTATCACCATTAATGCAAACGGTGTTTTGTAATTACGTGCATTTTTGATTTCTTTCTTCTTCTTGTCGATGTATGAAGAATACACCAGAATGGTTTTATCGATTTCTTCTTCAGTTTTGATATCAGAAGTTTTATCAATAACACTCTTGATGTCAGTTGGATTATGAAGTGATGACATCAACATCATCTGTTTGATGAATATCTTCTTGCGTACCGGATTATTGATGTTGACAATACCCATGTTTGCAATGGCATCACAATAATGGTTCATGATTTCACGTTTACGTTTTGCGGAACGTGCAGAAATCATCAGTGACATTGTTGTTGCGGTGTTAACGATGAATGAATCTGTTTTAGAACGAATTGCATTTGCAATGTTATGGAATATCTCATGAAGAGATACTGCAACCAATGCTTGACCAAACATTGACTGTTCAATCGGTGCATCAGAAAACAGACCATATTCATCAACAACGATGAATATTCCCATGCCGTGAAGCTGGAAACCTTTTGATTTTGAAACGGTGATTTCATGTGCATATGTTTTATCAGGATCATAATTCAATGTACCCGCATTCTCATATCCTTCACTGTTCTTTGTCCATTTGTATGCGATGTGGCAATCAAACTGTGTTTCCAATTCTCTGACGCCTTTGTTGTAATTAGTGCTGTTGACCAACTTCTGGATGTTAAGATCTTTTGCATACTTGACATCTTTCTGCTCGGCACGTGCAGCATTAAAATACTTAACGGCATTGAGAATGTGTTTATTGTCAAACTTCATATGTTTGATGTCTTCAGGTTTGATTGTTTTTGGTTTCTTATTTTTTGTTTTGGCTTCCTGGATAAACTGATCATTGGGTTTAATGTCATATCCCATTTCTGAGAATATATCATATCCAAGATGGGTTGTGTTATTGTATTCGGAAATCAAATCCAACAACATTGCTGATTCTTGAACAGAACCCGATACATCTGTTTCAGATGGTTCGGGAGTTGATGAATCACCTGTATCAACATCATTTGAAATGTCATCTGCATCTGTGAAATATGTTGACTTTGGTTTTTCCTGGATGACTTCTTTCTTTTCCGGTATAACACCATTGCGTTTAAGCTCAGCAACTTTCATCAACGCCGCACGTGTGTTTGGACGGTCCACAATACCTGAATCATATACCAGAATCTCATCACCTTCATCAGTAACATGTCTGGAAATGACAGTTCCTTTTGATGGATCACTAGAGGCTTTTGCTTCATCCAATTTGGACTGGTCGAATGCATCAGACTGGAAATCATCAAGTTTATCATCGATACGTTGTGAAATGTAATCGAGAACTGAACCGATTGCACATACGATGGATTGTGTATTGGCAATTGTGTTCTTTCTGTTTGGTGCGATTATTGTATCATTGACAACTTTGATTGACTGCTGAGAGTCATCCTGGAGAATGTGTGATGGTGGTATACAATACATTGCACCAACATGCTCCAATGCGGTTATAAGATCATCGGATTCACTGACAACTTTCTCGATGTCTTTTCTGTTAATCTTAGCCGTTGCCATTGTTGTTTTCACCTCCTGATGGATTCTGCTGTGTATCATTGTTCTGTGGTTTGGGTTCGGCAGTTGCAGGTTGTTCGTTGTTTGGTTTTGTACCTTCCTGCTTGTATGCTTGAACAATGTCACGGTATACATTATAAGAATCCTTATAGAATTTATTTATAATTGTATTTGTAACCTTGGTTGCAAAGATTTGTGAGAAACGGTTGATGACATCGTATACAGCTTTAACATTTGATTTTGTTGCATTTGAGTTTGATATTGCATTATTGACCTTGGTGCTGTTGTCATTGATTGGTGGTGGTGTGCCGTTATTGTTGTTACTGTTGTTATTATTGTTGCCACTGTTGTTATTGTTATTATTTTCACCATCTTGTTCAGCATAGAAAGTTGAACCATTGGAATCATCTACATATGATTCCTGTTTGTTATTATCATTATTATTGGTATCTTCATCCTTCATTGAATCCAGATGTTTCTTCAATGCTGTTGCAGCAGAATCAAGTTCCTTTGCAATCTTTGCAAACTCGTTGAGAGCTTTGGTTGTATTTGTAATGTTACCACACAAATCGTCAAACTGTTTGCCAGTGACTTTGGTTGCTTCATTTGATGGTTGGTGATTTGGGTCTCCATAGAGTACAAAGTTCTGAACCTTGAGGTCGTCACTTTCGCCTTCGCCTTTCTGGAATTTGATTACATCCTTTAAACCATCAGGCATTAATTCTTTGAACAGTTTCTCTGAATCAACATCTTTACCACTGTTCAATTCCTGGTTGACCTTATCACCAAAGTTAGATACATTTGTAAGACGATCCAGTTTGATATCATATGCAGGGAAATTGGTTACAGTGATACTGAAGTTCTGACCATCAAGTGATTGTGCAATTTGTTTGTTGAGATCTTGGTTGTTTGCAACCCATGAAATTTCCAGACGATGTTTTTCTGCAAACTTAGATGAAACTTTCTGGAGATTATCATGAACCCAACGGATAAACTTTGATATCAGATTTCCTAACATCATTTTGATGTTTCTGAATGTGTTCTTTACATTTGAATTATTCGCATTGCGGTTAACCGTAACTGTTGGTGTTGAAGTTGCCGTTGTCGGTTTTGCATTGTTATCATCTGCTTCCATAACAAATGATTCCACGTACATATATCCCGGTGCCATTGTATCCATCATTGAATCGGAGTTATCAACAACACGAGTATTGTTGTGGTACAGTTTCAGAATGCAACGTGTAATGATTTCACCCAATACAGTTAACACATCTTTTGCCATCTGGTAGTCAGCAATATCATTTCTGGAGTATGCAGATATAATTCCAAGCATTACATTACCAACACCGATGATGTGGTTTGCGACC
>CAYYEN010000015.1:0-12106 GCA_964470795.1 uncultured Spirochaetaceae bacterium
CGGGATGCAAAGTTTGAAAATCTGAATAGATTTTACGCATAGCAACATGATCCGGTGCCGCTCCGCCCCAGCCATGCACTAAGGTAATCTTTATTGTTTCCGGTTTCTCAGCGCTTCCAAAAGCTAATATTATATTTAAGCAAACTAGTAGCAATATTAAAAATAGACAAATCTTCTTCATGTTTCCTATTCTACCATAAAATGCAATAATCAAAATAGAAAGTATATAAAAGATTGATTTTACCAATACAAATGTTATTCTAAGAGGGTAAATGAATAAAAGAATCCACTCCTTAAGAACAAAGATTATCTTATGTGCAACCTTTACTATGCTATTTGTTATCACACTTAGTATTGTGGTGCTATTTTCTTTACTCACTCACTTTTTGAGTTCCTACATCCAAGACAATATCGATTTCACCCTGGAGCAGACTATCAGTAACCTCGCCTCTAAAGGGGACTATATGGAAGGAATGCTCCTCAGGATACGTAAAGATGATGCAATGATGGAGAAGCTTGTAAAGGGAGAAATAAAAAGAAGTGATAACAAACAACTTTTAAAGCTTGCCGATATCTACTCAGAAAGCAATATTTCTTTAACCCAAACACCTTTTATAGAGGCACTATATCTATTTGATAGCCAGGGAAACTATACAAGTCTGTTCTTTAGTGAATTAAACGAACAATAAAAAGTTTCCTATGACGAAAAGATTCTTGCAAGTTATCAAAAAGATTCCGCTTTAACAGGAATTATTACTACTCGTAACGGAGAAGATTTATTCATCTCAGCCTCCATCTATGGCCAGACCATGCTCAAGATTGGCACCCTGGTAATGGCAGTCAATCAAGACAGTATTTACTCCCTTTTAAGCGTGCTTTCAACTTATAAAACTTATCTCTATTCCCTAACCGATACTGATGACAATGTAGTTTTTGGTTATCCCGATATAGCTGTTGCTCAAAAGTTAAGAATCTATCCAAACGATAAACCACAAGATATAAAAATAGGACGAGATCCATTCCGCCTTTATTTGGCGCTATTGGACTTGGACATAATCTTTGTATTGCTATTAGTAAAGAACAAGTTTCTTACTTGATGTTCTCCTCTGTTAGTAACTACTTCATAGTCTTATTACTGCTATTAATTATAGCTGAAATCTTTTTAGTAGTATGGCTTGTAAAGCTTACTCGCCCACTCTCTGATGTAGTAGAAAGCCTTTCTAAGGTATCAAAACAAGATTTTGAAGTAAGACTTCCAAAATATGGAAGTAAGGAATTTGATTTAATCAGCGACACCTTTAATGAAATGACTAGTCAAATTGGTACCTTGATTCAAGATGTCTACGAAAGTGATCTTATTGCAACAAGAAATGAACTTCAATTCTTACAATCTCAAATGAATCCACACTTCATGTATAATGTTTTAAATACGCTAGCCTTAAAAGCGACCTTAGATGGCAATGATGAGATAGCCTCCATCACTAATGATTTTTCACGCCTCATACAAGCGCGCCTTCAACAAAAAGGAAATACCAAAATAACAATTAGAGAAGAGCTTCAACTCGTTAACTTTTATCTTAATTTACAAAAGTACCGTTTTGAGGAAAAGCTAAATTACAATATCCTTGTATCCTCTCCCTCTCTTTATGATTACTATATTCCTCGTTTAATTATTGAGTTTGCTGTTGAAAACGCAGTAGTTCATGGGATAGAACCCAAAGAAAGCAATGGAGAAGTTACGATTAGCGTGGAAGAAGTAGAAAAAGAGATAGTAATTACTGTAAAGGATGATGGGATTGGTTTCAAAGAAGAAGCCGGATATATTATCTTACCTTTAGAAGAACCTAAAGAAAAACAAGTTAATCATAACCATATTGCAATAAATAATGTTTATAAGCTTCTCAAGCACACCTACTTAGGAAAAGCAAAAATGTGCCTCTGGAGCAAAAGAAACTATGGTACTATAGTTACTATTAAATTACCTAAGGAGCAAAACGATGTACTCTGTGATAGCAATAGATGATGAGCCAATGATGAGGCGTGCGCTCAAAGCTCTTATCGACTGGAATGCTTTAGATTGCGAACTGACCTCTTTAGCCGGAAACGGAGAAGAAGCGATTGAATTAATTGAAAAATATAATCCTGATATAGTTATTTGTGATATTAAAATGCCTAAAAAAAGTGGTATAGAAGTTGCAGAATGGATAAAAACCAACAATAAAAAGGCTGAGGTAATTTTACTTACCGCGTTTGCAGACTTTGCCTATGCAAGAGAAGCACTCAGATGGGGAGTTACTGATTATGTCGTTAAAGATGGTGCCGTTGATAAAATTCAAGAAGCCATAATTAGATGTAAAGGCAAGATTGCTAAAAAAGAAAAACAAAGTCCACAACTTGCCCTACTTGCAGCCCTCAACGGTAGAAATTTCGCCCCCTCCTTATTAGAAGAATACAACTATTCCTACTACTCTCTTTTATATTTCCAGCTTACTAAAGATTTCAAACTGGAGAATGTTATAAAGCTAATAAAAGAAGTCTTTACTTTCTCTAATATTTTAATTGAGAAATCAACAAACGAACTTTGTATGATAATTCCTCAAGTCCCCAATAATGAGATTCTCGCCTCATGCAATATGTTTATTGATATGCAAAAAAGCCTACTTAATTATCAAATCTACCTCTCCTTAAGTCGCTACTTTAAGAATATAAAAGAGTTACCCCTTGCCTATAAAGAATGTAATCTTTCTATGCAAACACGATTTTTTAATAAAGACAGATATTTAGTTACTGCCTCTTTTATGACTAGTAATCAAAAAGTGGAGACTGGCACCTTTGTTCAAGATATCTTAAATGGGATTAAAAGAGGTGATGAGGAGTTTTCCTTAGAAGCCCTTAATAATCTCTTTACTTTCCAAGCAAATAATATTGTTAATTTAGAGCAAATTAAAGCAGACTACAGTCTAATAATTAACTACTGCGAGAAACTCACAGAAGGTTTTACAGATTCTGAGTTCAACTGCAATTTCACTTCATTTAACTTCTTTGAAGAATATGAAGCCTATTTAAGAGAGGCAGTTGCTCATTATTGTCATCTTATTAAGGATATAAAGGAATCGAGTCCTGATATCATAAGGCTTGTTGATTCCTATATTGCAGATCATATTGAAAAGCCCTTATCACTGTCAGATATAGCCGCAGCTTCTAATTATAATAGCAGTTATTTAAGCCGCTTCTATAAGCAAAAGAGCGGTATAACCATCACAATGGCAATTAACAATAAAAAAATAGAAAAGGCGAAAGAACTTCTTAAACAAAACTTCAAGGTTTATGAAGTCGCTGAAAGGCTAGGTTTTGATGATACAACCTATTTTTCTACTCTATTTAAGAAACTTGTTGGTATCAACCCCAAAGACTATCAAGTAAAGCAAAACATTATTAATTAAAACTCGATAAATATGACTACTAATATGGAAAAAGTGATATAGCTATAAGCTTAATAGCATGCTACAATCCCAAATATGAAAGTATTGATTCTCGGCGCTGGAAGGCGTGGTCTAAGCATTGCAAAACACTTAATTAAAGAAGGTAAATCGATAACCTTCCTCGATACCTCTACAGAAAGATGTCAAAGTGCACAATCTAAACTCGATTGTCTCGCAATTTGTGGTTCAGCTACTAACATTGATAAGCTAAAAGAAGCAAGTGCTGATGAAGCTGAAATAGTCATCGCAGTAACCAATTCAGATGAAGTAAACATTGTTAGCTGTGGAATTATTTCCGCCAACTTTGAAAATGTCAAAACTATAGCAGCCATTCGCTCTATCTCTTATACCGGTCCTGAAGGTATTACAAGTAAGATTTTAGGAATTGACCATATTATCAACCCAGACCAAGAAGGGGCTCTCAGAGTTTATGATATTATTAAAACTGGCCTTCACCAAGATACTATCTCTTTTTCTGATACCAACTTTATCCTTTTTACGAAGACCATAAATAAAAACAATCCACACCTTGGGATGAGTCTTCATCAAATTAGACAAAGTACTAACTATAATTTCGTAGTTGCCGGAATACAAAGAAAAGGTCACACAATTATTCCTTATGGAGATACCGTTATAAAGGTTGGAGACAAACTTGCTCTCATCTCTGATAGTGTGGATACCTATAAAATCTTGAGCAATTCAGCAGTTGCTACTAAATATAAAGAACCTGATAACATCGTAATCATTGGAGCCACAAGAATTACTCGCTATCTTTTAAAAACCTTTAGTGCAAAAGATAGGAAAAAAATAAAACTAATCGAAAAAGATGCTGTAGTCGCTACAGAGTTTGCCACTCTTTTTCCAGAAATTCTTGTATTAAATGCAGCTATTACCGATGAGTTAATCTGGGAAGATGAAAACATCGATAAAGCAGATCTAGTTATTAGTCTTACAGAAAACGATGAGTTAAATATCATAACTACCAGTTTTGCTAAAAAGATTGGAGCTAAGCGAGCTATCGCCCTAATAAAGACAAACTCCAACTATTCACAATTTGCTCTCTCGTTAGATGTCGATGTTGCTATCTCAATTTCAGATGTCACTGTCGATTCTCTGATGCGCTATATCAGAGGTGTCGGTGTTTCAGCAATGCATACTCTTTTTAATGGCGAACTTGAAGTCTATGAGTACATCATCCAAAGCGAATTCAAATATCTAGGGTATGCTCTTAAGGATGTTAAGCTGCAAAACAAGATAATTATTGCAGGAATAAAGAAAGAGGATGGCTCTTCCTTAGTACCCGATGGTAACTATGTATTTAGTCTAAATGATAGCCTAATTTTAGCAGTTGCCCACGAAAATAGTAATTATATTCAGGAGTTCTTCTCTTAATGCGCTTTAAAACAGTAATAAGATATGTTTCTTTTATTCAAATTCTACTAGCAGTTTTAATGCTAATACCAACTTATATCGCTATAGCAGAGGGAGAGAGTATTGCAATAAAAGCATTTGTTTTTACTATTGCTTTAATTCTCACCGTATCCTGTTTAATGATACTCTTAACCATAAGAGAAAAAGCCCAAATAAAACAGAAAGATAGCTATCTCTTAGTTACCTTGACCTGGATTGTTGCCACCGCCTTTGGTGCTATTCCTTTATATTTAACTAAAACCTTGCCAACTTATGCTCGCTGCTATTTTGAGATTATGTCCGGCTTCACCACTACCGGTGCTACCTCTTTAGTAACCATAGAGGATAAATTAAAATCCATACTCTTTTGGAGAAATATGACCAACTGGTTAGGTGGTATGGGTATTGTAGTTCTCTTTGTCGCCCTCCTTCCTTTTATGGGAGCTAAAGGCACTAACTTAGTAAGTGCAGAATCTGTTGGACCTACAAAAGATAAACTGACCCCTAAAATCCAACAAACAGCTTTTGCTCTTTGGATGATTTATGTAGGTATTTCTGCGATTCAAACAAGCCTGCTTTTATTTGGAAAGATCTCCCTTTATGATGCACTAACTATCACTTTTGGTACTATGGGTGCCGCCGGTTTTGCTGTAAAGAACAGCTCAATAGCTGGCTTTAATTCAACCTATGTTGAAGTTATTTGTATCATCTTTATGCTCTTAACTAGTTTAAACTATGCGCTTTTCTACAAGCTCTTAAAAGGCCATTGGAAGTCTGTTCTAAAAGATAAAGAGTTCCAACTGTTCTTTATAATTGTTATTAGCGCAACCCTCCTTATCTTCTTACAGTTGAATTCCAAGCATGTCTTTTCTTCAATTCCAGAGACCTTGCGTTATTCCTTATTCCAAGTTACTTCAATTGTAACCACTACAGGCTTTGCTACAACAGATTACAACTTGTGGCCCTCTTTCTCAAAAATGATATTACTCCTTCTCTTCTTTGTGGGCGGTTGTGCCGGCTCTGCAGGTGGTGGCATAAAGGTAATAAGAATCTATATTCTAGGAGTAATTTCTAAAAACACAATTACAAAACGCCTTCATCCTAATGCAATCTCTCCAGTAATGATGGGCGACATGGTTATCAAAGATGATACCATCTTATCGATTGCGGGCTTTGTGACCGTGTATTTGGCAACTGGTCTTATTAGCTGCGCGCTCTTTTCGCTATCAGGCTACAGCTTTGAAACTTGCTTTTCAGCCAGCTTCTTACTTCTTGGTAACATAGGAATTGGCTTTGGTGCAGTAAGTCCAAGTGGTAACTTCTCAATCTTTAATGATGCGCTAATTACCTTAGGCTCCTTTTTAATGCTCGTAGGTAGACTTGAGCTCTTTACTGTATATGCGCTCTTTACTCGTTCCTTTTGGAAAAAATAAGAGTTTAACAAAGAGCTTTTTTGGAATACTATTGATTATATGAAGCAATATGAGGCAGTAATTGAAACACTGGAAAGATTTGGAGGGATAGCAACCCTCGGAACTCTTTATCAAGAAGTGTTTAAAATAAAAGATTGTGTATGGAATACCAAAACACCTTTTGCTTACTATTAGACGAATTGTTCAAACGACTGAAGGTATCTTTAAAATAGAACCAGGTTTATATGCTTTAAACAAATACCAGAAAGAATTTATCGAACAAGGAATTCTTTTAAGAAATACAGCAAAAGATGAGATATTCAGCCATTCCTATTATCAAGCTTTACTGTTAGAAATAGGTAAAATGAGAAAATTCTTAACCTACGCCCCTGCTCAAGATAAAAAAAAGAAGTACTTACAAACAACTATTGGTCAAATTGCTAATACTACCGAGATTCCTCCATTCACCTTTGAAAATATCATCAACAGAGCTAGAACGGTTGATGTTATTTGGTTCAATGAAAGAAAAATGCCCTCAGCTTTTTTTGAAGTTGAACACTCCACCGACATACAAAATTCTTTACTCAAGTTTTATGAGTTACAAGATTTTAACGCTCAGTTTAAAATAGATGCTTCTGATTTAAGAAAACCAGAATTTGAAAAGAAACTTAATTATTCAAGTTTTAAAGCGATTAAAGATAAAGTTAATTTTCTCTCCTATGAAGAGCTTTCTCAAATCCATACTTATTATTCAAAATTAGTGAGTCAAAAACTAACTTTAAACCTTTAATGTTAGATATTTTAAAGAGTTTACCTTTTTCAATAATTGCACATTCTTCCTTGTTGCATTATTATGGAGGACATGAGCAAATATCCATATTCAGAAATAGAACAAAAATGGCAAAAATACTGGGACGACAATAAAACTTTTGTTGTCACTGAAGATTCTTCAATTCCTCGAGAAATGCGTAAATATGTCCTTGATATGTTTCCTTATCCATCTGGTGCAGGACTTCACGTTGGACACCCAGAAGGGTATACCGCAACTGATATCTACTGTAGATATTTGAGAATGAACGGTTACAATGTACTCCATCCAATGGGGTTCGATTCATTTGGTCTTCCAGCCGAAAACTATGCAATTAAAACCGGTACTCATCCAAGTTTAACCACAAAAAAGAATATAGATAATTTTATTCGCCAAATAAAAAGCTTAGGCTTTTGTTATGATTGGTCTAGAGAAATTTCTACTTGTGAAAGTGATTACTACAAATGGACTCAATGGATTTTCCTTCAATTGTTCAAAAAAGGCTTAGCTTATGAATCACACACACCTATCAACTGGTGTCCAGATTGTAAAACTGGTCTTGCTAACGAAGAAGTAAAAGACGGTAAATGTGAGCGTTGTGGTGCTGCAGTTGAACGTAAGAACATCAGACAATGGATTTTAAAGATTACGGCTTATGCTGATAAACTTTTAGAGGATTTAGACCTTTTAGACTGGCCTGAATCTGTAAAAGCTATGCAAAGAAACTGGATTGGAAAATCTGAAGGTGCTTCTGTATTCTTCAAATTAGAAAAGAGTGAAGATCAACTTGAAGTTTTCACCACTCGTTGTGATACTCTCTTTGGTGCAACTTACATGGTAATTGCTCCAGAGCATCCACTTGTAGAAAAAATCACAACAGAAGAACAAAAACCTTTAGTTGCTGACTATATTAAACAAGCAGCTCATAAATCAGATTTAGACAGAACAGATTTAGCTAAAGATAAAACAGGTGTTTTCTCTGGTAGCTATGCTATCAACCCGGTTAATGGTAAAAAGATTCCTATCTGGATTGCAGACTATGTTCTCATCAGCTATGGAACAGGTGCTATCATGGCAGTTCCTGCTCACGATACTAGAGACTGGGATTTCGCTAAGAAATTTGATTTACCAATTATTGAAGTCTTAAAGAGTGAAGTTGATGTTCAAACTCAAGCTTGGACTGAAGACGGAATCCACGTAAACAGTGAGTTCTTAAACGGTCTTAATAAAGAAGATGCAATAAAGACAATGCTCTCTTGGTTAGAGGAGCACAAATGTGGTCATAAAGAAATTAACTTCAAGTTGAGAGACTGGGTATTTTCAAGACAACGTTATTGGGGAGAACCAATTCCTCTAATCCATTGTGATCATTGTGGTATTGTTCCAGTTCCAGAAGATCAATTACCTCTTACTTTACCTGAAGTTACAAGCTATGAACCAAGTGGCACAGGTGAAAGCCCTCTCGTTAATATTAAAGACTGGGTTAATACCACTTGTCCTGTTTGCGGTCATCCTGCAAAGAGAGAAACTAACACTATGCCACAATGGGCAGGTTCTTGCTGGTACTATCTAAGATACTTAGATCCTAAAAATAGCGACCAATTCTGTTCTAGAGAAAAAGAAGATTATTGGATGCCAGTAGATTTGTATGTAGGTGGAGCGGAACACGCAGTATTACACTTACTCTATGCACGTTTCTGGCACAAAGTACTTTATGATTTGGGTCTCGTTCACACTAAAGAACCTTTCAAGAGATTGGTTAACCAAGGTATGATTACTAGCTTTGCTTATAAAAACAAAGCAGGTTCTTTAATTCCTATCGACCAAGTTGAAGAGAAAGATGGTAAATTTATTGATAAGACTACCGGTGATGAAGTTGAACAAGTAATCGCTAAAATGTCAAAGAGTTTGAAAAACGTTATCAACCCTGATGATATTATTAGAGACTATGGTGCAGATACTATGAGAGTTTATGAAATGTTCATGGGACCTCTTGAAGTATCGAAACCTTGGGCTACTAATGGTACTGTTGGTGTATACCGTTTCTTAGATAGAATCTGGCGTCTTGCAACAGAAAAAACTATTGAAGATATTGAGATTTCAGCTGAAACCAACAAAATTCTTCATAAGACCATTAAGAAAGTTACCGATGATACCTCATCCTTATCTTTCAACACCGCTATCAGCCAAATGATGGTATTAGTTAATGAGTTATATAAGTTAGAAGTGGTTCCTAAGAAAGTATTAGAAACTCTAATTCTTTTGATGGCACCTTATACTCCTCACCTTTGTGAAGAATTATGGCAAATGCAAGGTCATGAGAAATCACTTGCAAACGAGCCATGGCCAAAATATGAAGAAGCACTAACTAAAGATAATACTTATGAATTAGTCTTCCAAGTTAATGGTAAACTCAGAGCAAAGATTGAATTTAGCAAAGATGCTACTAAAGAAGAAATGCTTAAAGCTTGTAAAGAGAATGAAAGAATTCTTCCATGGCTCGAAGGTAAAACGATTGTCAAAGAAATTGCAATTCCGGGAAAGCTTGTAAACATCGTTGTTAAGTAAAACCTAGACCTTAAAATAAAACCCTTCTTAAATTGCTTAGGAAGGGTTTTTTGTTAATAAGACCAAAATCAGACAAAACACTAAAGTTATTATTAGAAAAAGGCTATAATATCTACATAGTTAATTATTTACTCTTTTTTGACGTGAATTTTTTTAGTTAGTCTTTTTACATCAAATTCCCCTATTCCAGGAAGCAAATGACGTTTAAAAGCCTTTTTGAAGCTTTCAAGTCCTAAACTCGAGGCCTAATTCTACTAATTTTGATTTCTATCTAACAGGGCTAAACCACCCTTGCTAGTTTCTCGGTAAAGAGAAGGAAGAGCTTGTCCTGTTTCCATCATTACATCGACAACAGAATCGAAAGAAACCTTATGCCTTCCATCAGACATCATAGAAAACACTGCGTGGTCTAAAGCTCTCATACTAGCCATAGCATTGCGTTCGATACAAGGAATCTGAACAAGACCCATCATCGGATCACAAGTTAAACCTAAATGATGCTCCAAGCCCATTTCTGCAGCATATTCAATTTGATGAATTGTACCACCTAAAAGTTGACAAACAGCAGCTCCTGCCATTGCGCAAGCAACACCAACTTCACCTTGGCAACCTACTTCTGCACCACTTATTGAACCATTCTGTTTGACTAAGTTTCCTATCATACCTGCAGTTAACAAAGCTCTTAAGATTCGTTTTTCAGATACATCATAGTATTTTTTCATATAATATAGGGCACCAGGAAGGACGCCACAGCTACCACAAGTTGGAGCTGTTACTATCTCACCACCACCCGCATTCTCTTCTGAAGTTGAAAGGGCGTAAACAAAAGCAGGCGCGCTAGCCCCAAGAGGTCCTGTAAATCCTTTAGTTTTTTCATACATTTGGCAAGCTTTACGTTGAAGTTTTAAGCCTCCTGAAAGTACGCCCTCATTTTGTAAGCCTCTTTCAATTGAAGCTTCCATAACTGACCATACTTTTTTAATGTATTCGATAATCTGAGCTCCTTCAAATTCGATAGGTACTTCCCAAAGTTGAAGCCCTTCTGAATCACAATAAGAGAGTAGTTGCTTCATATTGATACATATATCTTCTGGATACGCAGATTCTTTAGTTATATTAGTTTCCTTCTCGCTAACAACTTTACCACCACCTATTGAATAATAAGTAAGGCTTTCAGTTCGCTCTCCAAAAGTAGCATAAAGCGTCAAGGCATTCGGATGAAAAGGTTTAAACACATCAGGAAACCAAAAAATATCAACGATATAGCCATTTTGCAAAAAGACATCACGAAGTGCTTTATCTGTTAAGTGTCCTTTTCCGGTTGCGGCAAGGGAACCATATAATTCCGCTTTATAACTATCTGCATTAGGATATGAAGATAAGAATAAGGAAGCCGCAGTTCGAGGTCCCATAGTATGAGAAGATGAAGGCCCATAGCCTATTCTGTATAATTCTTTAAGTGATTCCATATGACTACATTTGATTATATAAGGTTATACGAAATAAAACAATTCAGTTTTTGATTTGTTGCTCTATTTTGCCATCAATTGTGAGTTCTATAATCAATTCTAGCTTCTTTTCTGGGTTATAAAACGAATATAATCCTGGATACAGAATTAAAGTGTAATAAACCTCTGAATCTATCGAAAAATAAAGATTCGAAAGATTACTATTTGCTGAGTACCACCAGCCAGAAGGCAATTTAGAAATATATAAGGTCTTCGCTTTTAATGGGGTAAAGGTTTTAAAAGTCCCCTCACTTACTTCTTTCATAAATTTTATTAAATCAAAAGCAAGGGGTAAATCTTTCTTAATAACTTCATAGTTTATACTCCTAACACTCTCTTTATTATATTTACTCGTCTGTAATAAAGCAGAAGCAAGAGGACCTTCTGTTTCTGTTAACACAACTCTCTTATCGCCGGGAGTATAACAACTTCCCATTAAAGGACCTTCAAAGTTGAAAGGAGACGCAACAAATACTTGAGTACCATTAGGTTTAATTTTTACTTTTACAGTCTTTTCACCAGGTTTTAAGAAGATTTTTTTATATTCTTCACCATTGGAATATTCTAAAAAATATGGTACTTCAACAAACTTTTCATACGAGTGGGGAGATAAGAGCTGTACCTCAACCTCTATAAAGGGTGTAAAGGTACAGCTAGAGAGAAGTAGTAAAAGAGTTAAAGTAACCATATAATAATCAAAGGAAAATAATTGCAAAAACCTTAATATTTCCTATCAAACCTTAAAAAAACCATGGTAACATAAAACATACTAAAAAATAGGAGAAAAGTATGGTTGTTAATACTGGGGCTTTATTAATCGTAATTGGTTATTTAGTGGGTATGCTCGTTATTGGATTTGCTGTAAGCAAAACCAAGATCAAAAACAGTTCAGACTACATGATTGCAGGAAGAAGAATG
>CAYYEN010000015.1:12116-18825 GCA_964470795.1 uncultured Spirochaetaceae bacterium
CTTCTCCCTCTCGGCAAACAACATTGGTGGTGGTTCGACTACAGGACTGGCCAGCAAAGCTTTTGGCGCTTGGGGTCTGAGTGCTATCTGGTATGTTTTAGCCGCTTCCGTTGCAATGATTCCTATTGCATGGTTTGCTCCAAAAATTAGAAAGACAATGGCAATTACCATTCCTGAAGTTATAGGACGTCGTTTTGGAAAGTCTAGCTCTCTCTTTTCTGCTATTCTTAACATACTTGCCTTATTCTGTTTGACTTCTTCTCAAATTGCTGCATCTGGAGCAGTTATTACAACATTAACAGGTATTCCTTTAAACGTTTGTTTATTAATAGCTGGTATAGTAATTATTTTATATACAACTCTTGGTGGTATGATCGCTGACCAAATTTCAGACCTTCTTCAATTTATAATTATTTTAGTTGGTTTAGCTATCGCAACCCCTATAGTTATTAAAGGTTGTGGCGGTTGGGCAGCTATTTCTGCAAAGCTTCCTGGTGAACAACTGAGTATCTCTAAAATTGGTTGGGTAGTAATCTTTGGTTATATCTTCAACTATTTCTGTACCTTCTTATCAGGACCAGAAATGATTAGCCGTTTTGAATCTGCAAAAGATGAGAAAACTGCTAAATATGCGTCATTAGTATCTGCCGCCTTAATGGCAGCTATGGCAGTATTTCCAACCTTGTTAGGGCTTGCAGCCCTTGCAATGCAAGATGTACTTCCTGGAATTACAGCTAAAACAAGTATGATGGCTGTAACCCAGCATTTTGCACCAACAATTGTTACAGGATTGGTATCTGCGGCTATTATTTCAGCAACTATGAGCTCGGCAGACTCCAACTTGTTATGTATGTCTACAATGATGATTAACGATATTTACAAACCTTTCCTCTCTAAAGGAAAAGTGTTAGATGATAAACAAACAATCTTCTACACCAGAGTTTGTAACGTTTGTGCAAGTCTGGTTGCAATGTTAGTATCACTACTTGGTGTTAACATCATCACTATGAATACCTTTGCTTTTGCAATTAGGTGTGCAGGACCTTTTGCAGCTTATGCTCTTGGAATGGTTATTCCACGCGCTACAAAGCATTCCGGTCAAGTTTCAATTATCACCGGAACAATAGGTGTTATTATTTGGCAATTACTCTCTAAGGGAGATTTCCTCTTTGGAATATTACCTGTTGTCTTTGGTTGTGGAATTGGCACAATCACCTTCTTCCTTATCAACTTAATTGAATGGAAGAAAGGTGTTGAAGCCGCGCCTTCTGCTTATCTTGAAGATTAATTAATGTGCGGCAGAAAATAAGCCAAGCACTCTGAAACTGACAGTCGCCTCTTTTAATGAAGGGGTGACTTTTTTTAATTGTTCTTCATCTGTTAATTCAAGCTCTACAAAGAAGGAATACTCCCAAGGTTTGCCTGGAATTGGGCGTGATTCCAATTTCTTCATATTCAGCCCGTTGTCTGATAAAATCTTGAGTACATTAAACAAAGCGCCAGGATTATTACTTACAGAAAAGAGAATAGAAGCACAATTAAGTTTTGAACTAGATCGGAATTGCTCAGCATTCTCTTCACGGCTTATTACATAAAATCTTGTATAGTTTAAAGGATTAGATTCTATTCCTTCAGCAAGCAAACAAAGATTGTTGAAAACTGCTGCAGGAGCCCCTGCAATAGCTGCCAAGGATTTATCCTTTTGCGCTTTTACAAACGAAACAGCTCCAGCGGTATCGAAGAAAGGAATCGCTTCCGCTTGTGGTAAATTCTGTTCAAGATAGTTTTTACATTGTAAAAGTCCTTGAGGGTGAGAATATACTTTCTTGATATCCTTCAATTCAACCCCTTCAAAACCAATGAGGTTGTGGATAATTCGGACCGTTTGCTCGCCTACTACTGTCAAGCTTGGGTGAGAGGCTAACAAGTCTAAAGTGTCAAAAATTGTACCTCCTAAAGTATTTTCAACAGGGAGTACTCCATATTTAGCCAAGCCGGAAGCAACAGAGTCGAAAGCTTGTGCAAAAGTCTGGCAAGGTAAAACTTTAACTTCTTCATCAAAAGTTCGCCTTACTGCAAGTTCACTAAAAGCACCTCGCTCTCCTTGGAAAGCTATAATATTAGAAGACTTTACTGAAGGTTGAGCACTTTCATCTTTAATTGTTTGAGGAATAATTCTAGGAGCCTTTTCTAAAGATTTACCAACAACTGGACAAAGAATTTGTATATCTCTAACTAATTTTTCAAATTGTTTAGGATATAAAGATTGAGGTCCATCAGATAAAGCTTTTTCTGGATGATTATGTACTTCCACGATTAACCCAGAAGCACCACTTGCAACAAGGGCTAAAGACATTGGAGCTACCATATCTCTAATTCCGGTCGCATGAGAAGGGTCTCCAATTACTGGAAGGTGGGTTAATTTTTGTACTACAGGAATAGCGGAGCAATCGAGAGTGTTACGGGTTGCTCTTTCATAAGTTCTAATACCACGTTCACAAAGAACTACTTGGTCAGTTCCATTAGCCATCAAATATTCAGCTGCCATCAACCATTCTTCGATAGTTGCACAAAGGCCACGTTTCAATAATACTGGCATTCCAGTTTTTCCAACTTCTTTTAAAAGTTCGAAATTCTGCATATTTCTGGCACCAATTTGGAACATGTCGATATAATGAGTCATCATTTCTACATCTTTAGGAGAAACAACTTCAGTAGTAACTGGCATATCATAAGCTTTTCCAGCTTCTTGTAAGTATTTTAAGCCCTCTTCTCCAAGACCTTGGAAAGAATAAGGACTGGTTCTAGGTTTAAAAGCACCACCACGTAAGATTAAGGCCCCACTTTCTCTAACTTCTTTAGCAATGCTCATGATTTGTTCACGGCTTTCAATCGCACAAGGACCTGCCATTAAGACTACACGATTTCCGCCTATCTTAACTTTACCTACTTGAACAATAGTATCTTCTTTTTTGAGTTCACGAGAAGCTAACTTATAAGGCTTTGAGATAGGAACTACAGAGGCAACTCCAGGAAGTACTTCAACTTCTCTTGGGTCCATATAAACTTTTCCAACCGCTCCTAAAACAGTATCTTCTTTTCCAACAATTTCTTTAACGATAAAACCTTTATCTTCTAGAATTTGTTTAATATTGTCTTTTTCTGAGGGTAAAATGGTTTGATTTAATATTTTGATCATATCTGTACTAACTTAATCATATATTCTTATGTTTAGGGTAGGATACATAAGAAGCTCTAAAATATTCAAGATTTATAATGAAAAAAACATCTATCTAAGAGTATAATAGGCCACTATGATTAACAACACGATAGACTATGAAGAACTCTTTGACTCAATCTTTACTCAGTTTAAAGAAGTATTAGTAGAACTTAATGATTATACGCTACCCTCTGTTAGCCAAATAGCAATAAAATATGAGGCAAATCCTTACCTTATATTACTATCTACCCTTATCTCGTTAAGAACCAAAGATGAAGTCACTTTAAAAGCTTCAGATAGGCTCTTTAGTCTTGCTCAAACTCCAGAAGAAATGTTGGAACTTACACCTGAGGCAATTGAAAAAGCTATCTACCCCTCTCTTTACTACAAAAGAAAAACTCAGAATATTATTAAGATTTCACAAATACTAATCACAGAGTATAACAGCCAAGTACCTAACGAAGCAAAAGCGTTATTAACACTTCCGGGAGTGGGAATAAAAACAGCTAACTTAACTCTTAATTTAGGTTTCAATATTGAGGCTATTTGTGTCGATTGCCATGTACATACTATTGCAAATCGCATGGGGTTAATAAAAACTACGACACCAGAAGATAGTGTCGTAGCTTTAAGTGCTATAATGCCTAAAAGATTTTGGATTCCCCTTAATGAACTCTTTGTAAGTTATGGGATGCAAGTTTGCACCCCACAAAGTCCAAGATGTTCTCTTTGTCCTAGAACTTTGTTTTGCCCCAAAATAGGAGTGGGGAAAACAAGATAATTATTTTTTAATTGATGGAACAGTTACTTTGATAATTGGAAGTAATACCATCAAATGATAGATAAGAGATTCTAACCAATAGAACCACTCTGAACCATCTACGCCTTTAAGACCATAAACAAAATCTGAAAAGACAATTACAAGAATCCAAACGATACTAATAATTCCAAGGCTTATCTTTACATAGGTGTTGTTAATTCCCTTAAAGAAAGAAGGAATGATCATCAAAACACCGCAAAGGATTAATACAATTCCTAAAATAATATTAAAGGCTTCATTATCGATCGCACGATACAAGCCATTATCAGTATTACCAAGGCATCCTTGAATACCAATACAAATGAACAATAACCCAATTAAAATCTTGAGCAATAGGTTAGAATCTAAAGCAACAGCTTTAACCATTGTACTACTAGCTTTTTTTGCCATTTTTGAACTCCTCCAAAGTAGAAATTACAGGAATTACATGAAAAGCGGGTACTTCATAAGGATGAGCTTTAAGCAAGGCACTTATTACTTGCTCCACCTCCTCATCTTTTACCGCTACCTCTAATCTATATTCTACAACTTTTTCAACTTCATTAATCTTACCGATATAAGGATTTGCACCTTCTAAAGCTCTAAACTGTCCGTCTCCTTTACAACACCAAGCACAAGAATCATAAGAACCTATGTGCCCAGCTCCTGCAGCAAACAAACTATTTTTAACTTCTTCAAGATGAGTTTGAGGAATATAAGTTACCAAGATATACACTTTACTGTAGCTCCCTTTATTTGTTAAACTAACTTCATGATAAAGCTTTTTGTTTTCTTAGGAAACCCTGGAAAAGAATATTTTACAACAAGACATAATGCGGGTTTTATTGCCTCAGATATGTTATATCCTTCAGCACTTTGGCAAACAAAATTTAATTCGCAATTTGCAAAAGAAGGTAACACAATACTACTTAAACCTTTAAGTTTTATGAACTTATCAGGAATATCGGTATCACAGGCTACAACCTTTTTTAAATTAAAGAGTGAGGAAATAGCTGTTTTTCATGATGATTTAGAGCTTCCTCTTGGAACAATAAAATTAGAAAAAGGAGGACCGCTTCATGGTCATAATGGACTGAGAAGCATAAAAGAAAGAATAGGAAGTGACAATTTTTACCATGTAAGAATTGGAATAGGAAGGCCTAAGTTTGGTAATGTTGCCTTATATGTTACCACACCTTTCTCCACTGACGAAATGATTACACTCTCACAAAAGAAAGGAGAGCTAGAATCTGTAGTAAAGAAACTACAAGGGGTAAAATAATGCAATTTAACCAAGCTGATAGAGATGCTTATTACCGTTACAAAGAATTTTTGACCAGAGAAATCTTTGAAGCTTTTATTGAAGATGTGGATATAAAAAATATTGATATAGAACACTTATATTCTGAATTTTGTTATGAAGTAGATTATCAAGAAGATTGTAATATAGGCTATGAAAAAGATGCTTTTGATAAAGTCTTAAGCGTTTTAGTAAAATAACTTATCAAAACACCCTTAATGATTAATGAAATTTTTAAGTTATAGTTTATATTTTATTTATTCATTCCACTTTTATGATATACTTTACCTATAATCCCAACTATTTAAGGAGAATTAAATAATGGAAAAAAGAGATCTTCGAATTGCAAAAATTATTCGAGAAGATTTACACAATACGAATCCTTTGTTTGTTACAACCTATGATTTAAAAGCACTTTATAAGGAATCAACAGATTTTAGTTTTCAATATAATGAAATGCTTAAAAAACGTGGTTTAGAGGACTCAAGTTATCTTTCACCAGGAAAAATTCACGCTACTGCTCTTTTACACATTTTGTATCAATCAGTATTGAGCCAATACTTAAAAGATGAAAATCCAGATTACTTTAAAAGAGTCATCAATCTTGTAAATGGCGATAAAAATATTCAAGATGTACTAGTTTTCTACTCCAACAATTTTCCTTCTCCTCTGTTATCTACCTTAAAATTAGCACCTTACTACAATGATTTAGAAAACTTACGTGCTTTTTTTATCCATCAAGTATTATTAGCAAACCCGGCTTTAATAAAAGCCGCAGGTCCTTTAATTGCACCGGAAGGGTTAAGCTTTCCTAAAACCGTTAAGGCTTTAAACAGTCTCGTTGGTAGTTATAATAATGACAATGGGGATGAAGAAGATGATATCTTCTTACTCCTTACAAAACCTGCAAGACTATTTCCAAACAGCTTAAAAGACCAAATCAATTTTATTATCAAAGAATGGAATGGTTTAATTCCTCAAGAATTCGTTTCAATGCTCAGCTCAGCAATTGACTTTATCAATGAAGAAGAAAAAGACCATGGTACCGGCTTTGTTGGAAAACCAGAAACTTATGTTCCAGACTATTCTTCAGAAAATATTGAATATGAAGCGTTCTCTACAGATACCGACTGGATGCCAAAAGTTGTTCTGATAGCTAAATGTACTTTAGTTTGGCTAGATCAACTTTCCAAATGGTATAATAAAGAGATTACTACTCTTGACCAAATTCCAGATAAAGAACTTGACTTACTCCAAGAACGTGGCTTTAATGCACTTTGGTTAATCGGACTTTGGGAGCGCTCAGAATCGAGTAAAACAATTAAAAACCTTTGCGGTAATCCTGATGCAGAAGCTTTTGTAAAGGCTCTTATTGAAGATGCTATTACAC
>CAYYEN010000016.1:0-18591 GCA_964470795.1 uncultured Spirochaetaceae bacterium
TAATGAAAGGAGAGTCAACATACTCATCAGCATTTATTAAGGAGAGAATTCCATCAATAAGTTCTGCTACTTTAATACCATCAGCTCTAAGTACCTTACTATTTACAGAATTTGCTGGAAAAAAAGCATCAGATAATACTAATTCATCTCCATGACCCATTTTAGCAAGTTCATAAAGCAATTCTGGCGAAATACAAGGCGCAATTCCTTTTAACATAGTTCATCTCCTATTTAATAATCTTTTTATAAGCTTCGAAAGCTTTATCCCAAAGCTCAAAATTTTTACCTTCAACGCTCTTAATCTCAGGAAGCTGTCTTATCAAAGCTCTAGCCTCTGTAATAGACTCTATTTCACCTCTTGTTAAGAACTGAATTAAGGCATTACCACAAACTGTTGCTTCAACAGGGCCAACTACTACATTAAGCTTTAAGGCATTAGCAGTATACTGACTAAGCATTGGTGATTTACTTCCACCACCTACGATATATAGAGTCTCATACTTTTTGTTTGTACAATGCTCTATCTGTTCTTTAGCAAGGCGATATTTTAAAGCAAGGCTTTCATTAACACAGCGACAAGCCTCTCCTCGTGTTTGAGGAACTCGTTGCCCTGTTCTTCTAGCATATTCTTGAATTCGAATTTCCATAGGACCTGGAGCAACAAACAAAGGATCATCTAAATCAAGGAAAGCGACAAAAGCATCACTTTTTTCTGCTAGCTCTTCCATCTCGTTAAAGCTAATCTTCCATTCCGCTTTAAGTTGCTGAATTACCCAAAGGCCGATAAGGTTCTTCAAGAAAGCAGTTTTATTACCATATCCCACTTCATTAGTTAAGTTGGCTTTAAACGCTTCCTCTGTTAAAATTGGCTCATCAAGCTCTGTACCTAACAAGGACCAAGTACCAGAACTTAAGAATAAGAAATCTTTTTCTTTTGCAGGCACCGCAACAAGCGCTGCTTGTGTATCATGGCCACAGCCAGAGATTACACTGACGCAATCATCCTTAACCCAAGGACCAAGCACTTTTCCAGATTTACTAACGTTTAAAAGATTAGGTAATTTGACCTTTAAAGTTTTTAAGAAGTCTCTATTCCAATCTTTTGTGAGAGGATTAAGCATTTGAGAAGTTGAGGCAATACTCATTTCTGTATTCTTAACACCTGAGAGCAAATATAAAAAGTAGTCAGGGATAAAGAGCAAGGTAGACTCTTCATCTAGCGCTTTTTCACTCATAAGTTGGAAAAGAGTATTAATTTCCATAAACTGAAGACCTGTTTGTTGATATAACTCTTTTGCTTCAACTTTAGTTAGAGTTGAGGCTAAATATCCCTCAGTTCTGCTATCACGATAGTGGTGAGGAATATCCAATAACTTTCCATTTTTATCTACTAGGGTGTAATCGACACCCCAGGTATCTACAGAAATACTATCACCTTTTTGATAATCTATAAGAGCAAGGCCTTCTTGGATCTGTGAAAATAGATAATCGACATCCCAATAAAGACCTTCCCCCTTTTCAAGTATAACATTATCAAAACGATGAACTTGCTCAAGACTCAATGTACGATCTTGGAGAGTAACTTTCATTACTCTCCCAGAAGAACCACCTAAATCTACAGCAATGGCTACACTCATAAAGTCTTACCAAAAGTTGGACCGTAAGTTGCACAAGCTCTATAATCTGCACCTTCTCTGTCTTGTCCAAAAGCATTCCAGCAAGATGGACGGAAGATTTCAGCCTCCTCAACGTTATGCAAAGCTACAGGAATTCTAAGCATAGAACACATGGTAATTAAGTCAGCACCGATATGACCGTAGCTAATAGCACCATGGTTAGCACCCCAGTTGTTCATTACATCATAAGCGGATGTAAAAGCACCCTTACCAGTAATGCGTGGAACAAACCAAGTTGATGGCCATGTATAGTCAGTACGCTTCCAAAGGTTATCAGAAACAGCATCAGGTAGAGCAACTGTCCAGCCTTCAGCGATTTGAAGCATTGGGCCAAGTCCCTTAACCATGTTAAGTCTTACCATAGTAACTGGCATTTCATACTTTGTTTCAAAACGTGAGGAATATCCACCACCTCTGAAATATCCAAAGTTAGCAGGACACCAAGTTGTAGCTTTTAATATAGCTTCTTGGTCTTTTTCAGTTACGTCAAACCAAGGTTTCATGGTATGAACATCGCCATCCATAGCCTCTCCTGATGCATCTAAACATGCAGCACCAGAGTTGATAAGGTGAATAAAACCACCAGCTTCTTTAGCTTTTCCTTCAATCTCATAACCTGTTGCATTCTTAACAGCATCAGCAGACCAGTAAGTTCTAACGTCAGCAAAGATTTGAGCACGGTTGGTTAACATCTTCATAAAGAGCATACCAAGGCCATTTAAAGTATCGTTCTCAGTTGCAAGTACGTAAGGCTCTCTAGCTCCATTCCAGTCAAAAGAAGAGTTGAGTACAGCTTCTGCAAAGTCGCCATTAGGATAAAAATCTGTCCATTGACGTTGTCCCTGGAAACCACCAGCAATTGCATTGTGACCAAGTTGTTCTTCAGAAAACTCAGAAGGGATGTTCTTATTACCATTCATTAAATCTTTAATAATGAGGGCCATCTTAACAACGAAGCTCCATGCTTCATCAGCTTCTTCTTTAGTGCGTTGTACAGATTTAGGGTTGGTATCGATACCATCCTTACAGTACTTATTTCTCCAAGCAAGAGCTTTTTCAAATTCAGCTTTATCATAGATACCATTGCTCATACGGCGAATGATTTCTACTTCATCAACAGATTCAACTCTCATTCCAAGATAATCTTCGATAAAGTCGGTGCTGATAGAAGAACCAGCAATACCCATACAAAGTGATCCGATTTGCAAGTAAGATTTACCTCTCATAGAAGCACAAGCAACAGCTGCACGTGCAAAGCGTAAGAGTTTTTCACATACATCTTCAGGAATTGGTCCATCTTGAAGCTGTACATCTTTTCCATAAATACCAAAAGCTGGAAGTCCTTTTTGAGCATGAGCGGCTAATACTGCTGCAAGATATACAGCACCCGGTCTCTCTGTTCCATTATAGCCCCAAACAGCTTTAATAGTGGAAGGATCCATATCCATGGTCTCAGAACCATAGCACCAGCAAGGAGTTACTGAAATTGTAATATCAACTCCCTCTCGCTTAAAATATTCAGCACATTCAGCAGTTTCTGCTACTCTACCGATAGTACTTTTTGCAACAATTACTTTTACGGTTGAACCATCAGAATATTTTAATTTAGACTCTAATAAAGCTTTTACTTTATTAGCCATTCCCATTGTTTGTTCCTCTAAAGAACCTCTTACATCGAGAACGCCCTTTCTTGCGTCAATAGTTGGTCTGATACCAATAACAGGGAATTCGCCTTTATAACGTTTGTCCATAATAAAAATCTCCTATACTTTAAGGATAGTACCAACAATTCCACAAATCTCTTTTTATTGTAGCAAATAATAGGATTATATTCAGATATTATGTGTTATACTCTTAATATGCATGAATCTGACATCAAAGAAAACCAAGCAAGAGGCATTACAGGTTTTCCATTAGAATACTATTATTTAGATAAATACCATCCAAAATATCAGATGGTTTCACATTGGCATCTCGATTTAGAGTTGATTTTTATCCTCGAAGGCAACTTCACCTTGCACCTTGAAAATACTAGCCATAGCTTAAGCCAGGGAGATCTTGCTTTCATTCCAGATGGTTTAATTCATGGAGGGACAGCAAATAAGTGTAGGTATGAATGTATAGTTTTCTCCCCAGAGTTATTGCGCCACCGAGATTTTCTAGATGATGTGTTCTTTAGAAAAGTCTTACATCACCACCTTAGCTTAATTCCAATCTTAAAAAAGGAAGAAATAGCTAAATATGAGGGCTTTTCACAAACCCTAGCCCTTTTATTTTCAAAAGTAAGAAAGAGTCCTCTTAACCCACTCGCAATTACTGGATGCTTAAAACTATTACTAAGCGAGTATGAGCAAAATAAGCTTTTTACTACTAATCTATTTTCGGTAAAGAATGGGATGAAGCGAACCGAACAAATAAAACAAGTGCTCGATTACATTGAAACCAACTACGACAAACCTATCACGCTTGAAGCGCTATCTGAGATCGCAATATTGTCCCCTAAATACTTTTGTGCCTTCTTTAAAGAGCTTACCGGTCGTACACCGTTTGATTACATAAATCTTGTTAAGATTGAAAAGGCTTGTCTGCTGCTTGAAGAAAACGAGCAAAATATTCTAGAAATTGCCCTTAGCTGTGGCTACTCAGATGCTACTTATTTTAGCCGTACTTTTAGAAAATATAAGAATATGACTCCTAAAGAGTATAAGTTAAAAACTGAAACTCTTTTAGAAAACGAAGCCGTACCCCAAAAGATACGGCCACTATAGTTCTTTTAAACTTCGCTCCCCCATGCTTCAAGCTGGATTAAAGCCGGGAAAGGAGAAGGGTCATCTGCTTTTATTAAGGAAGAAATAGTTAAACTAGTTATTATTTTTTCCTCTATGTTAAAGCGTTGTGCGCCATCCTTCTTTTCTAAGTCAACCACTAAGCTCTCGCCATCATTAAAAGTGATGGTAGCCTTAGTCCACCAAGCATCATGAGGAAAGTCAGCTCTAGTATAGAGTACTAAAGTATCAACTTTAACAGGGCGACCAAAGTCTATGGTCATTTCAGCTTCACTATTACGATTAATCCCCCAGCTTTCATACGGCCATTTTCCATGACTATCAGAGGCAAAGTTGCCATCCATAGCGTTACGGGAGGCAAATACAGATTCCCCACGAGTTTCAACATTGGCAAAAGAGTGAGGAAACATAGTGCTATTTAGATGGTGGTCATACACATTTAAAGCAAGGTTTTTATAGTTATTAACAGCTTTAGCGGGCGCCTTACGTACACTAATTAGATTCTTCTCAGCAGAAAAAGCAATCTGTGGGTAACAGAATTTCTTTTCATTAAAAGGAATGGGGAATTCATACTCTCCGGTTAAATAAACAACACAGGTATCTAAAGCGGCATCGAGTTTGACTTCATATAATCCCGTTTCATTGCTTGTGAGAATAATACTATCTCCCTCGTTATAGAAAGCGTTGTACACTAAGTACAATTCCTCTTTTCCACTCTTTTCAAGTAAGACTTGCTTATCTTTATTAACTATTTTTAAACTAAGCATATACTCTCCTAATCAATTTTGTAGTTTTATTATTTCTTCGGCATAAACCTTTGGAGTTACATTTTGAAACGACTTAAACACTCTAATAAAAGTATTAGAACTATTAAAGCCAACCGAGATTGCTAAATCATTAATCTTAATATCAGGGTTTTCTCTTATCTTTTCTGAGGCTCTTTCAATTCGATATTCATTTAAGAAGGTCTTAAAATTCTCATTGCTTAAGCGTTTGAAAAGCGTACTACAATACTTTGGCGTTATATTACAATACTCAGAAATATCAATCAACATTATATCATCAGAATAATTCTTAAAAATATAATCTTGCATCTTTTCTAATAAGTATTCATCACTTCTATTTAACTTCTTTCGCTCACTCACCGCTTGAGTAATTTGTTCAATATTGTTCTTAATTCTGAATATAATTTTCTCATTTGCCCAATTTGAATACAGCCAAGGAAAATCGAAATTACGGCCTATTAACTCAAAAGGAGTAGTCTTAAGCTCCTGCATTATCCTCAAGAGCGTACCAATTATGGAGTAAATCAGATTTTGATGCGCTTCCTTCGTTAATACCATGCTAGTAAAGTTCTCTTCAATTATTGAATCATATACTTTTAAGGCCCCTTCACTATCACCCACTGTTACTAGGGATACTAATTTGTTTTCAAGGTAGATTGGATAATAAAAATAATTGCTATCATTTTGAGGGACATCGCACTGGGTTAAAACTTTATTGCTATCAAAGATATGACGATATTCAATAATCTTTTCAACTTGCTTAAAGCTAGTGCAAATATTCACTACTCCCTTTCGGCTATCAGAAAGCGCTACTGAAAGATTTATATCGATTGCTTCATTCTCACATAAGCCCTCTAGCGCTTCTTGAAATAAAGCGTTATCACAGCCTTTAAAGATTAAGGCAAAGCGGGAATAAGAAAGATTTAAGTAAATCAGCGATAATCCCGCCTTAATCTTTTGAAGCTGCATCAAAACGATAGTGCGCTGAAGTTGCAAATAATATTCATCTTCATTTTTTAAATCTTCTAAAATAAACTCGACAAGTGCTATGGAATAATCTGAAGTCTCATCACCTTGAGTTAGTGGAGATTTAGAAGTTGGCGTCTTTGTGTATAACAGTTCGTTATAATATCGATTAACCGCAAAACTACTATTTTCACTACTCACTTGGTCTAATTTTTCTTTCAATTGTGATAAAGAGTCAAGGTTTTCACTTAAGAGAGCAAACTCATCAATATCCTCATTAGAGGCGTTGTTATCTAGTTGTTTGACTGTTTTAAAAATCGGAGCATATAATCTTTTTGAAACTAAAAAAGCAAGGATAAAAAAGAAGGTTAAGACAAGGACAAATAACACCGCACTGTAAGTAATAAGGGCTAAGAAGTTATCACTCATCAAAGGATAGAAGAAGATAAAAACCAGTCCTGCTATTTCAGTATTTATCGCATAGACAAACTTTTTCTTATAAGAAAATTCACTAATACTACTTGAACCTTCTATTATTTTATCCTTAATAACACCAAAATCTTCACCCTCTTTTATCCCATAAATCTCATTATTAACTTTTATGGCAAAGGAATCATTTGTTTTAACTAACGAAGACATAGGAATACGTGTAATTACTAATAGATTTGAAACACCTCGTGAGAAATAGACTAAATCGGTCAGCTTATTTTCTTTATACATAGGTACCACGCCAGAAGAAATAGGAAGAGCCATAATAGTTGCCCAAACTTCTTTAGTTAGGCGATTTTCAATAAATAGCTCTTTTGAGAACGTCCCGCTTTGAGCAATAACGAAAGCTTTATCATCCGCTTTGGTTATAGCCACTTCATAGTCAAGATTCTCAACATAGGAACTATGTTTAGTAAGTTCTTGATAAATCTTTACTGAATAGAAGTAATAATCTGAAGTTTCTAAATTAGAATAAGCCCATTGTTTTACATTCTCACTCTCTTCTGTCTTCTTATGGACATCTTTAATAACATCTAAAGAGAGTTTTAAAGAATCTGCTTTAGCAATTGCTATATTGCGTATTCCAGTCTTATGGGAGTCTAAGTTTAGAAAGTAAAAAATAGAGGAAAAAAGAAAGCAACTAATTACTGTAATTAACAATGCAATTACAAAAAATACTTTTAATAATTTTTTCTTATAAACGCCCACGCCCATGCTCGCAATTATAGCAGATACCTCTAAAAAGACTAATGTTTTTTGGGAAAATCACGAAAAATGAGGAAATAAGGATTTTTGAAGATAGCTTTAAAAAGAAAAATGGCCATTAATAAGGAACTTTGACGATATACAGAAGAAAATATCCATTTTAGTCTAAATTAACAAGGAGAAGACAATGAAAAAAACGTTATTAAACAATTCATATAAACGCCCCGCTCTCTCATATAAAATAAAGAAGTCTTTTTTAAGAGACTGGGATTTATATTTATTGTTATTACCGGGGGTTATCTGGTTTTTAATGTTCTGCTATAAACCAATGGCGGGACTGCGCATTGCGTTTTACGACTACAATATATTTAGAGGAATAGAGGGAAGTACCTTTGTAGGACTCGCAAACTTTAAAGAGTTTCTATCTGGTCCAGACTTCCTTAGAACTCTAAAAAACACCGTTATGATTTCAGTCTATCAACTATTAATCTGTTTCCCTTTTCCTATAATACTCGCAATAGCTATTACTGAAATGAAAAACAAGTTTGTTAGCAAAATGACACAGACTGCAACCTTCTTACCACACTTTATCTCTGTAGTTGTAGTTTGTGGACTCGTTGTAAACTTCCTCTCACCCTCAACTGGTATTGTAAATATCATACTTAAAAAGTTAGGTATGGAACCTATTTACTTCATGGTAAAGCCTGAATACTTTAGAGGAATTTATACAATAATGACTTTATGGCAAAACTCCGGATTTAATGCAATTGTATATATTGCCGCTTTAATGGGTATCGATCCGACCTTATACGAGGCAGCTATTGTAGATGGAGCGGGAAAATGGAAGCGACTTTGCAATGTAACGATTCCTTCTATAATGCCTACAATCGTAACAATGTTTGTACTTCAAGTGGGTAAAATGGTGAAAGTTGGCTATGAGGCAATCTTATTGCTCTATAAACCAACCACTTATGAAACCGCAGATGTTATTGCAACCTATGCTTATAGAATTGGTATTAGTAATCGAAATTATGGACTTGCAACCGCAGTTGGACTCTTTGAAGCCCTAGTCGCTTTAGTTATGGTAGTTGGTGCTAATAAGATTAGTAAAAAACTAACCGAATCTACAATCTGGTAAGGAGTGTGAAATGAGTAAAGCTAAAATACAATCTGTCCGATTAAGCACAGGGGAACGCATCTTCAATGCTGCTATGATTATCATAGGCATTATCATTACAATCGTCACCCTCTATCCTATTTGGTATACCTTAATAGCCTCTATTAGTAAGCCAATTTATGTTGATAACGGAAGTGTAATGTTTCTACCTAAAGGACTAACTTTAGAGTCTTTTAGACAAGCGTTTACTAAAGAAGGCATATGGACCGCCTATGCAAATACTATCTACTACACCCTCTTTGGGGTAATAGTTAATATGCTATTTTCCACCACTATGGCTTATGCCTTATCAAGAAAGCGCTTAGCCGGTCGAAAGTTCTTCACCCTCTTCACTGTATTTACAATGTGGTTTAGTGCGGGATTAATTCCACTCTATCTGACTTTTAAAGACTTTGGATTATTAAATACAAGAACTGCAATTATCTTTGGATTTGCAATCAACACCTATAACTTAATAATACTCAAAAGCTTTTTTGAACAAGTTCCCGAATCTCTAGAAGAGGCTGCATTTATGGATGGAGCTAGCAATATAAAAATCTTTGTAAAAATCTTCTTGCCTCTCTCGAAACCAGCTCTAGCAACAGTAGGCTTGTTCTATGCAGTTAATCGTTGGAATAGTTATTTCTGGGCAATGAATATTTTGCAAGATGATAAAAAGATGCCTCTTCAAGTACTGCTCAAGAAACTCATCGTCGATAGAGTTGCTAACGAAACAGAAGCCGCAATCATCACTTTTGATTCGCTCTGGTCACCAACTACTGTAATCTATGCGATTATAATCATTGCCATTGTACCAATGTTAATCGCTTACCCTTTCGTACAAAAATATTTTAAAACAGGATTAACAATCGGCGCCGTAAAGGGCTGATGTAAATAAAAGGAGATAGAAATGAAAAAACAACTATTAGTAGTCTTATTAATTCTTGTTACCCTTACTAGCATTTTTGCAAATGGTAATAAAGAAGCGACAAATGCTGTGGTAGAGGCAAAGAGTGAGGAATTAATAGGTAATCTATGCAGTACTACACCAAAGCAATTCACCATGTTTTTAACCTTCAACAACATGCCATTTAACAAAGATTGGCCGGTTTGGAAGAAAGCAGCTGAAATGACTAACGTTTCCTTTGTTGGAACTATTCCACAATCGAATTCAAATGAGGAAGAAGCTTTTAACTTAATGTTATCTTCAGGAAATTTAGCAGATGTAATTGGCTATAAAGATTTAGCAGTTATGGAGCAACTTGGTCGTGATGGCGGTTTAATTGCACTCAATGATTTAATTGACAAATATGCACCAAACATCAAAGCCTTAATGGAAAGTGATGTAACGTTTAAAAATGCTTGTTATTCATTAGATGGCAATATTTATTCCATCCCTAAGAATCAAAAATTATTCTCAGCAGAATATTGGTGGATTAGAAACGACTGGCTCAATAAGCTAGGACTAGAAATGCCTAACACTGTAGATGAGCTTCATGATGTTTTATATGCTTTCAGAAATAACGACCCTAACGGTAACGGTATTAAAGATGAAGTTCCCCTTTTTGATAGAGCTGGTTGGAAGATGCCAGATGAATACCTCTATTTATGGGATACTTCAACAGAATTTTATGTTGTAGATGGCAAGATTGTTTTCGAACCTTTAGAAGATAACTTCAAAACCGGTGTTAAGAATATTGTACAATGGTATAAAGAAGGTATTATCGATCCTGAAATTTTTACCCGTGGACCAAAGGGTAGAGACATCCTTCTCTCTGGAGATCTTGGTGGATGTACTCATGACTGGGTATCTGCTGGTAACTACAACGCAACCCTTCCAAAATCTATCCCAGGTTTTGAAATGGTACCTTTTGCACCAGTAATGGATCAAAATGGTAACAGAGTTGAAAGAACTTGCCGTTATCCTGGTGCTGGTTGGGGAATTTCTTCACAATGTAAAGACCCTGTAACTGTAATGAGATTCTTCGATTTCTGCTTCTCTCCTGAAGGAACCGAATTAATGAACTGGGGAATTGAAGGTGAAACCTTTAAGCGTGATGCTAATGGAGAACGCTACTTCACCGACGTTGTTATGAACAGCGATCAATCTCCTCTTGGATACCTAAGAAGTGTTGGCGTTCAATACAGAATCGGTATGTATCAAGACGGTGAATATGAATATGCTTTCATGTCTGATATTGGTAAGGTAGCTACTAAAATGTACAACGACCACATGGAATGGTTCCGTTTAGACCAACCACCTTATCTTGATGGTGCTTTAGGTCTAAAATATCCAGCAGATTTAGAAAACGAATATCAAAAACTAATGTCTAATATCAGACCTTATGTTGATGAAAAATTCCAATCTTGGTTACTTGGTACAGCAGATTTTGAAGCTGATTACCCTAAGTTTGTTCAAGAACTCAAGAAACGTGGTATTGACCGCGCAATTGAAATCAACCAAACAGCATACGATATTTATACAGGAAATAACTAAAATATTCACTTGGTAGGAGCACTCCTACCAAGTATTACTTGGAGTACCAATGTTAAACAGTTTATTTTTTAATAAGCAATCAGGAACCTGGAATGATGGTTGTCCTACCGCAAGTGGTCGTTTAGCCACAATGCTTTGGGGCACACAAGATAAAGAAATACTATCACTAAATAATGAAAATCTGTGGACTGGAAATTATATCAACAGAGAATGTGAAGAAGGTGCTAAATTTTTACCTTCTGTTCGTGACTACTTACTAAAAGGACAAAACTTTAAAGCAACTGCACTAGCAGCTATTGCTTTTGGAGGAAATGGTGGTATTTCACCACTTCTACGAAGATTAGATTCTTATCAACCTTCTTATGATTTATGTTTTTCCAATTTAGGCTCTTTTGAAAATAGAACATTAGATATAGAAAAAGGGATTGCTTATGCCAATCATAGCAGTGCAAACCTTTTGACTTTCTGTCATTCTATAGATGACAAAATTGTCACTATAGTACAACCTAAAAAGTCTTGCGCTATTTCACTAACCATCGAAAGAGAGAAACAAACAGGTGTAAGCCTAACTTCTGTTTTTAAGACTAGTGAAATCTTAGTCAGCACTACTAGAGAAAAAGGTATCAATTTTACTTCACACATACTAATTAATACAGATGGAAAGGCAATAGTATCTAGCGAGAGTCTAACTATTGTTAATGCTACCTACATTATTACAATTACTGACATCATTAGCGAAAAAGAAAGAGAAATAGCTTTTAATATTCCTCAGGATATTAAAGATTATGTAGAGAATCATGCTAAGTATTTTTCATCTATTTTTAACCAATGGAACTTATATTTAGAAGATGAGAATACCAAAAATCTTGAAAAGCTTTCAATAGAAGAACGTGTAGAGAATTTAAAATCAAATAAAGAAGATCCTGCCCTCGTTTCTTTATTTGCTCGTTTTGGGATATACTTATTTATATCTGCTTCAATAACTGCAAAATTGCCATTACACTTGCAGGGTAAATGGAATAGAGAAGTTTTTCCAAAATGGAATAGTGATTATCATTTAAATATCAATTTACAAATGAACTATTGGTTTTCTGATGCTTTAGCCTTAGATGACTACACTAAACAAATGACAGATTATATTCTCTCTCTTATGCCAAAAGCAAGAATTGCAGCTCAAAAGTTGTACGGTTGTAGAGGCATTATGCTAGCCTTAAATTCTGACTATTATAGAAACATCACAACTGAAGCTTATAACTATGCAGTTTGGATTGGAGGTGCTGGTTGGTTTACGTTACATTTTTATAAACATTACTTACAAACTGGCAATTTAGATTATTTAAGAAATTATGCTTATCCTTTTATAAAAGAAGCCGCTACTTTTTATCAAGATTATGTTGTAATTAATGAAGAAAATGAAGCTTTAATCATGCCAAGCCAGTCACCAGAAAACAGGTATGAGGGTTGTGGATATTTTCCGGTAAGTATGTGTATTAACAGTGCTATGGATAAACAGATTTGTCATGACACCTTAACCATTGCAACAACCTGTGCTAAATTGTTAAACCTTGAGTCTCCAGACACGTTATATTGGGAAAAAATATTAAATTGTTTACCAGAATGTGGAGTTGGAAAAGACGGACGACTTTTAGAATGGAATACTGATGATAAAATAGAATTAGAAAAAGGACATAGACATTTTTCGCATCTTTATGGAGTTTATCCTTCTAATCAATTCACACCAAAGTCAAATATAAAGCAATATGAAGCTGCTAAAAAAAGCTTAGAGTATCGCCTATTAAATGATGGAGGTTATACTGGTTGGTCTCTTGCATGGAGTGCTTGTCTTTATGCACGATTCTTAGAAGGTGATAAGGTTAATCAAAAATTGACAACCTTAATTACAAGTCTAGCATCAAGTACTTTACTCGATTTACATCCAAATTTCTTTCCAGAGAAAGAACCTCCAAAAAAAGGTAAAGATGACCCTTTCCTTTTTGGAGCAAACAAGAATCTCACGGAAAAAGTATTTCAAATTGATGGTAATTTAGGTTCAACAGCTGCAGTAATAGAAGCATTAATACAATATAGAGATGGAGTTACATATCTATTACCAGCAAAAGCAAGTAGTTGGAAAAAAGGTGAAATTGGGCCAATAAGAATGGATGATGGAAATAAAGTCAAATTTTCCTTTGTTAACAATACTATTACAAAACTAGAAGTAATTTTTGGTTACAAAGAACAAATTAAACTTTATTATAATAACTCAACTCAATTATTAAAAGGAGAAAAAGATAGTATAAAAACTGTCTTATAAATTATGGACAAAATTCAACAAGCCTTTGATTGGGCTATAAACCAAGTAAAAACTTATCTTCCTGACTTCACAAGTAGCTTTCCCTATTCTCATAGCGAGAATAATTTTTATGCGAAATCTGAAAACGTTGAGTGGACAACAGGTTTTTGGACAGGAATAGTTTGGTTGTGCTATGAAAAAACACAAAACGAAGACTTTAAGATAGCCGCAGAGAGCCAAGTTCATTCTTTTTTCAATCGTATTGTTAATAAGATAGACACAAATCATCATGATATGGGTTTCTTATACTCCCCCTCCTGTGTTGCAGCTTATAAACTAACAGGTAATGAAGAAGGAAGAAAAGCAGCACTTCTTGCAGCTGATAATCTTATTTCACGCTTTCAAAGTGTTGGACAGTTTATCCAAGCTTGGGGAAATCTTGGAGATGAAGATAATTATAGATTGATAATAGATTGTCTTTTAAACCTTCCTCTTTTATTTTGGGCAAGTGAAACTACAAAAGATGATAAATATAAAGAAGTTGCCCTTGCTCACATTGATACTGCAATGAAAGTAATAATCAGAGATGATGATTCAACTTATCACACTTACTACTTTGACAAAAAAACAGGACTTCCTACAAAAGGAATTACACGACAAGGATACCGTGATGGTTCTGCTTGGTCTCGAGGTCAAGCTTGGGGAATCTATGGCTCTGCTATTGCATATCACTATACAAAGAATGAAAAGTATTTTGATTTGTTCAAACGAATGACCAATTTCTTTTTGACACATTTACCACAAGACTTACTACCATACTGGGACTTTGATTTTTCTACTGGCTCAACAGAGCCAAGAGATTCTTCCGCCTCAGCTATTGCTATTTGTGGAATGCTAGAAATGAGTAAATATCTACCAGAGAAAGAGTCTTTATACTACACCACAAAAGCTAAAGAACTGCTTAATGTATTAATTGATACTTGTGCAGTAAAAGATACTAGTGTTAGTAATGGACTATTACTTCATGGAACCTATGCACGAAAGAGTCCTTACAATCCTTGTAATGATAGAGGTGTTGATGAGTGTAACACTTGGGGTGATTACTACTATCTTGAAGCACTTATGAGATTGTCTAAAGATTGGGATAGTTATTGGTAGTTTTATGACAAAAGAAAATAGACGAAAAATCATAGATGCTGATAGAGTATTAAATAATACTTTTCTCTTTGATAACCCTTGGGATATGGAGTGTTGCTACACTCCGTATACTTTTAAAAGTTCTATCGACTGGAATTACTGTCCCTTTGGCGATGAAGAATGGACGTTTATGCTATCACGGTTTGGATATTTAGCGAATCTTGAAGCCGCTTATATTATAAAAAAAGATGCTAAGTATTTAGAAAAAGGAAAAGAACTAATCCAAGATTTCATTATAAATAATCCTTTTTCTAAACAAAACTCTAATACCTCCTATAGAACTCTTGATAGTGCCATAAGAATCCATAATTGGATAAATTTTTACCAAACTTGTAAAACCTATTACAACTTAGACTCATCCTTTGTTAAACAACTCACTTTAGCGCTTAATGAAACTAATCAATACTTAATTACCAATCAAAGACCATTTTTAAAACTCTCTAATTGGGGAAGTATTGGCTATAGTTATCTTGCTAAAAGTGCTATCTTTTTACAAGATAATTCATTACTGACTCAAACTCTTCCACTCTTAGAAGAAAATCTTAAATACTCTGTGTTAACTGATGGTATGCAATTTGAACAATCACCAATGTATCATATCCAAGTGCTTACAGCCCTTTTAGATTTAATAAAAATTGCAAAATCTAAGAAAGTCAAATTACCAGATACTATCAAAAGTACAGCCTTTAAAATGGCATTAGCAACATTGGCAAGTATTAAACCGGACAGACGACAATTTATGCAAGCAGATAGCGATGATACCCAATTAAAAGATATCTTTACTTATTGTGCTTTAGTACTGGAAGATGGAATTTTTAAAACTGTAGGAGAGACAGAACTTACCCCGCCTTATACAGATTCTGATATACACAAATATAATCGCCTTAAGCCAGTATTACCAAATTTTTTAAATAAAGAATTAACACAAAGTGGTAATTATTATTTAAGAAGTAGTTGGAAGAAAACTGGATTAGTTACTCATTTTAAATGTGGAGGAATAGGTAGTGGCCATGGTCATTTAGATTTACTTCACCTAGATATAAGTAAAGGAAAGGAAGATATTCTTGTCGATAGTGGTCGTTATACCTACAAAGATATTGAAGAACGCCACGAATTAAAACGAACCCGTTCACACAACTCTATTATTGTAGATGATAAAGACTGTTCTCAAATAATTGATAGCTGGGCGTATTCTAATCGTCCAGATTTTCTTCAATCGAGTATTATAGAACTTCCTTATGGCTCTTTTATCGAAGGTACTTCTTTAGGCTTCTATCCTACTATTATCAAACGCGAAATACTTCAAATTAAGGATATTGCAATTTTCATATTTGATACTATCAAAAGCACCCAAAGCCATGCTTATACACGCTATTTTCATTTTGATAACAAGTACAAGTTAGAGCAAAAAGAAAACTATATAAAGTATAACAATACGAGATTCTACTGTGATTTAAAAGAGGAAACAACTATTGTTAAAACTCTTTATTCTAAGCACTACAACCAGCTTGAAAACAAAGAAACTGTTGTGGCTAAAAGCAATGGTCAAAACTTAGTATTGAGTTCTCTCTTGCTCTTAGATCCAACTTATAAAATGGAGTGTGAAAAAATCCGACTAAATTCTGATAATAAAGAGCTTGATAATAGCTTTGCTTTTTCCCTTTATAACGACACAAATACTTTCAATTTACTATTTACAATGGAAAACGAAATTGCAGGAGTCGATTTGATAACCTCTTCTAAGTTAAAAGGATATGGCAGACTAATTACCTCATTCAATGATAATTACCAAGTAATAAAAGGATAAACAATGAAAAAAAACTTACTTTATATTTTTGCCGACCAATGGCGATATCATGCAATAGGAAATGCAGGAGAGGATACCGTTATTACTCCTAATATGGATAGCTTTGCAAAAGAGAGCTTAAACTTTACCAATGCAATTAGCACCTACCCTTTGTGCTCTCCTCACAGAGCCTCTTTATTAACTGGAAAATATCCCCTTTCTTGTGGATTTTGGACCAATTGCAAAAATGGAGTTTTTATTAGCCCAACTTTAGCTCCTCAAGAAATAACAATGGGAGATATACTTAAAAAGAACGGCTACGATACTGCCTATATTGGCAAATGGCATCTGGATAGCAGTGATTTAAACTTCTATCCCCACCCAGAAGCTGGAAGTATCAACTGGGATGCTTACACTCCTAAGGGAGAGCGACGCCATGGATTTGACTATTGGCATTCCTATGGTGCAATGGATAACCATCTAAGCCCACACTATTGGCAAGATTCACCGCAAAAGATTGTTGTTGATAAATGGTCTCCCACTCATGAACGAGAAGTACTTGAAAACTATCTAACAAATATTTGGGATAAGACAAAACCTTTTGCAGCAGTTCTTTCTTGGAATCCTCCTCATCCTCCATATGACCAAGTTCCTAATGAATTCATATCTCTTTATGAAAAAGACCATAAATATCGTGATAATGTTCCATCTAGCATGAAAGAAGATCCGGTTTTCAACGCACACTTTAAAGAATACTACGCAGCTATTACAGGACTAGATAAAGAATTTGGAATTATTATTAATTATCTAAAGGAGCATGGACTTTATGATAACACTACTATTGTGTTATCCGCAGATCATGGAGACTGTATGGGGTCTCATGGGTTATATGGAAAAAATGTTTGGTATGAGGAATCAATAAGAATCCCACTTTATATTCATGATGAAAAACTTGGTTCTGGAGAAAGAGATAATCTTGTTGAAAGCTGTGACCAACTTCCAACTCTTTTAGATCTACTCAACATTGAAAAAGGCGAAACTATTGAAGGCCAATCCGCTCTTAGTAGTGATAAAGAATATGCTTTCTTATGCATGATGCCAGGACTTCCTGAGCTTATTGAACCCTATGCTAAGCTTGGACTAGATAGTAAATGTTTTGGTTGGAGAGGCTTAAGAACTAAAGAATTCACCTATGTAATCGACAATGGAACAAAGCCTGGATTTAAACAAGAAAGATGGCTTTATGATAACACAAGGGATAAGTATCAACTTAATCCTCAAAAATTAGATAAAAATGATCCTAGATGTATTAAACTTGATAAAGTTTTAAAAACCTTTTGTGACTCACAAAAAGATTTCTTTCAATTTTAGAGGTATATAATGAACAAACCCAATATTTTATTCATCATTACTGATGATCAACGCAGAGATACAATTCATTCTTTAGGTAATACCGATATCATTACCCCTAATTTGGATAGTTTAGTAAAAGAAGGAACCAGTTTTACTAATACCTATATTGCAGGAGGATATACAGGAGCTATCTGTATGCCAAGTCGTGCAATGATTAATACTGGAAAATATCTTACCTCGTTAGTAAACAATGGAGCAGATATATCTAATGAGAATACTATATTGGGAGAATACTTCAAAACCAATAATTATTACACCTTTGGTTGTGGAAAATGGCATAATGGACCTAAAGCTTTTACTCGGTCGTTTTGTAGCGGAAAAAATGCATTTTTTAGTGGAATGTGGGACCATTGGAATGTACCTGTTTGTGATTATGACCCTTTAGGAAACTATGATAATGTTATAAATTTTGTCACATCTTTTACCAATAATAAAAAAATTAGAAAAGTGCATTGTGACAAATTTAATCCAGGCGTTCATTCTTCATCTTTAGTTGCAGATACCACTGTTGAGTTTTTACAAAACTATGATAAAGAAGAACCTTTTTTCTGCTATACAGCTTTTCTTGCACCACACGATCCAAGAACGATGCCACCAGAATTTTCCACTTTATACAAAGATAAAAAACTAAAATTACCAGAAAATTTAAGTAGTAATTATCCAGTAAATTATGCTAACGATAATATGCGTGATGAATTATTAACTCCTTATCCAAGGGCTATAGAAGAAACAGAAAGTGAAATAAAAGATTATTATGCAATGATAACTCACTTAGATTTTGAAATTGGAAAAATCCTTACAGCACTAAAAACACGTAAAGATTACGATAATACCATTATTGT
>CAYYEN010000017.1:0-8380 GCA_964470795.1 uncultured Spirochaetaceae bacterium
AGTGAGACTCCCAAAGTGGTCGCTTCTTCTACAAAGATTATTCCGCCCAGTAAAACTGCTAAACTTACTAAAATCGATATTATTTGTAACCAGAATAAGTTTGAAAAACTTAAGCATGAGCTTAATTTGATAGGTATTACTGGCATTACACTGACTAAAGTTGCAGGCTGTGGTATGCAAAAATGGCAGAGTGAGTACTATAGAGGCTCGCAAGTAGAAATGCTCTTACTGCCTAAGATAAAGGTTGAAATAGTAGTATCGAAAGTACCTGTTGAAGCAGTTATTGCAAAGGCGAAAGAAGTGCTATATACCCCCTCTTACGGGGATGGCAAAATCTTTGTCTACGATGTGGAGAATGTTATCAAGGTAAGAACGGGGGAATCGGGGTACGATGCGCTCCAAAATCTTGAATAAAGCGTGATAGTTCTTTGGTGAGAAATTTGTTAACACCTTGAAAAACTTTTCATATGGTTTTATGCTTCTTAAATATACGTTATTTAATTATGTATCTGGTTTATTGCAATAAAATTTAAGAGAGTTTATATGAAAAAAAGATTAATTACTTCTGCCCTGCCTTATGTTAACAATATTCCTCACCTTGGAAACTTGACTCAGGTATTGTCCGCTGATGTGTTTGCACGCTTTTGTCGTAGCCGTGGTTATGAGACCTTATATATCTGCGGTACAGATGAATATGGAACTGCATCTGAGACTCGTGCGTTAAAAGAGGGCGTTACCCCTAGAGAACTTTGTGACCATTATCACAAGATTCATAAAGCAATTTATGAGTGGTTTAATATTTCTTTCGATTACTTTGGAAGAACTAGTACTCCAAAACAAACTGAAATTGTACAACATATCTTTAATGAAGTTGATAAACATGGCTATATTACCGAGCGCACTACAACACAGCTTTACTGTCCAAACTGTGGACGCTTTTTAGCTGATAGATTTGTAGAAGGGACTTGTCCTCATTGCCATAGCACAGGTGCTAAGGGAGACCAATGTGATGCATGTCAAACTTTGTTAGACCCAACAGAGTTAATTGACCCACATTGTTCTGTTTGTGGTACCACACCAATTTTACAAGAAACTAAACATTTATACCTCGATTTACCCAAAGCGCTTCCTCTTCTTAAAGAATGGATGGAAAAAGCTTCTGTTGATGGATTTTGGGCTAAGAATGCTATACAGCTTACCAACTCTTGGATAAGAGATGGGCTTAAAGAGCGTTGTATCACCCGTGACTTAAAGTGGGGTATTCCAGTACCTAGAGAGGGCTTTGAAGATAAAGTTTTCTATGTTTGGTTTGATGCTCCAATTGGCTATATTTCAATTACTGCTAATGCAACCGAGAACTGGAAGTACTGGTGGCAAGATAAAGAGAATACTGAGCTTTTCCAATTTATTGGTAAAGATAATATTCCTTTCCACACTGTTATCTTCCCATCCTCTCTCTTAGCCTCTGCTGAGCCTTGGACTATGCTTCATCATATGTCCTCCACTGAGTACTTAAACTATGAGGGTGGTAAGTTTAGCAAGAGCCAAGGTATTGGTGTGTTTGGTAACGATGTACAAGAAACAGGAATTCCAGCTGATGTATGGCGATTCTATATGTATTACAACCGACCCGAACGCTCTGATGTAAACTTCTCTTGGGCTGAGTTTGCTCAGCTTGTTAACAAAGAGCTTATCGGCAACCTTTCTAACTTAATTAATAGAACTCTCACCTTTGTTTCCCGTTTCTATGATGGCAAACTACCTGAGGGTGAAATTGATGAGGTCTTAAAGAGTGAAATATTGGCAAAAGAAGCCTTAATTACTGACTTATTAGAAAAGGCAGAAGAGCGAGATGCACTTCATGAAATCTTTGCGCTTTCTGATATCGGTAATAAAGCTTTCCAAGCTGGAGAGCCTTGGAGAACCCGTAAAGAAGCACCTGAAATGGCTGCCTCTTTATTAAAGACTCTCACTTACCTTATCAGAGACCTTGCAATTATGATCGAGCCTTATATGCCAACAACTAGTAAAGCAATCTTTAGCTTCTTCTCTCAAGAAGTGGCTAAGTGGGATACTATTGGTTCGTTTGAAGGACTTTCTACTATTGGTAACGTTACTTTACTGTTCCAAAAACTAGAGGAAGACAGAGTTGGAGAGCTCAAGGCTAAGTATGCTGGAAGCCAAGAAGAGAGAGAAGCTAAAAAAGAAGAAGCTAAAACCGCTATAAAGGAAAATAAAATGAGTGAAGAAGTATTAAATGAATCTATAGCAGATCAATTTGCTAAGAAAGTAATTTTAAAGATTGCGAAGATTGTCGAAGTTGAGAAGCACCCTAATGGTGATATCTTATATATTCTTAAGTTAGATTGTGGGGAGGCAGAATTACGCACTATCGTAAGTTCCATCGTTCCTTATTACAAGCAAGAAGAACTTCTTGGCCACAATATCGTATTAGTATCTAACTTAAAGCCTGCTAACTTTAGAGGCGTAAAGAGCTTTGGTATGCTACTTGCAGCATCTGATCCAACCGCACCTGAGCATTCAACTTGCGAAGTATTGTTTGCTGATGAATTTACACCAGGAACTATCTTAGAGTTTGACAACCAAGAAAGCGTTGAAAAGATTACAACTTATGTAAAGCCTGATCATTTCTTTGCACTTCCTATCTACACTAAAGATGGAGATGTTGAAGTTGATGGCAAAAAACTTGGTTTTGGTGGAAAGCACTTAACTGCTAAAAAGTACATCAATGGCGAAGTTGGTTAATTTAACAGCAATTGAATTGAGGGAGCTAGAAAAGTGCTCCCTCTTTCAATCTGAATTTTGGGCAAAGGTTAAAAAGCCAGTTTGGCAAGCCTTTGCTTTTTCTTTTTCTATAGAGGATAGAAAAGGTACTGTACTTGTCTTAGTACGTACCTTTTGCCATTTCTTTAGCCTCGCTTACATTCCCTTTGGTCCTGTTGGTATAACAGATACAAAAGAGTTAAAGCTCTTTTCTAAAGCACTTAAAACAAAACTGAGTAAAAAGGTATTCTTATTGCGTTTCGATCTTCCTTATAAGGTTTTCTTTAACCTTTCTAAAGACTTTAAAGTGTGTAAAGAAAGCGTACAAGCTGAGGCTACAGTGCAGATTGTACTTCCTCAGGAGTTTAGCCTCCATAGCCGTGCAAAACGCAATATAAATAAAACCAAAGCTATTTTTACAATTACTAAGGCTGAGACCGAGGATGATATTGCCACTTGGTATGAGTGCTATAAACAACCAGGTGTTAGAGATGGGTTTTCTACTCGCTCCTTTTCCTATATCAAAAAGCTGTTAGCGATAAAAACAGAGTTTGTAAATCCTATTTTATATGTGGCAAAAGCTGAGGGTAAAGTAGTTGGTGGTATTCTAAACTTAAGAAGTCAAAAAGAAGAAATCTACCTTTTTGGGGCAACGCTTAAAACTGATGAAGGGTTATCTCCTGGCTACTTGATGCAAGAGTATGCAATTAGCGAGGCTATAAAAGCCGGGGTCGCTATTTATGATCTGTTTGGCATTGAAGGTAAGGAGGGGCGAGGGGAACACTTAAAGAGCTTAACACTATTTAAGACAGCTTTTGGTGGAAACAAATGCTATCGCATGCCGACCGTCGACTACTATTGCCATAGCTTAATTGCTAAAGCTTATCGCTTCTTTGAAGCTATTCGGTATCATCACTACCGCTAATATAATCAACCACTTCTTTTTTAAACGCATCGCCTCTAGCAAACTCATTTGTAAAGAGCTCAAAGGAAGCCGCTCCTGGGGAAAGTATTACCACTTGAGTTTGCTTAGTGCTGTTGCGCTTAGCAATTGCGAGTGCATTAGCAAGCATAAAAGCTTCCCTCATTGTTTTATATGGGCCTAAGTAGCTAAGTTTTAGTTTTTCAATTAAAGGTATTAATTTATGGCGAGTAAAGCTTCCATCTAATAAAACAATGGAGGAAGCATCTTTTAAGCTTTTGCTCATTTTCTCAGGAGGGAGGTTTTTATCTGTTCCTCCACAAATTAAGTGAAAGGATAAAGGCTTTATATTGGAAGTTGAAAAGTTTACCGCCTCCGCAATAGTTGCAGCGGAATCATTTACATACATGATATCGTTTTTTAAAGCAATTTGCTCACAGCGGTGAGGAGTACCTTTGTAGTTATTTAAAAGATGTATAGCATACGCTTTACTAACTTTTAATAATCTTAAAGCGTCATAAGAGGGGATTAACTGAGTCTTATACTTTTTAAAGGGATTAAATAAACTTGGAAAAGTTGTAATTGGCAACTTACTAATATTAAGAGATTTCTTAAACAGTGAGCGTTTATTAGTAGGGACTAACCGATAATTACAAGGTGCTGTAAACAGTTGTAACTTATCGTTTGTATAAGTGTAAAGGGAAGAGTAGGTGTTTTGGTGGTCTAAATAAATATTAGTAAGGATTACCATCTCCATCTTAGGCCATTTACCTTGTAGTGATATGTACGCATCATGAATTTGCCAACTCGATAACTCTATTATTAAGTAGTCGAATAAAGCTCTCTTTTCAGCTTTTCGTTTTTCAATCTCTTTAAGGGCAAAGAAGGCTGAAATGCCTACATTGCCACATAGATAACAATCTTTACCTAAATGAGTTAACGCCTCAGTTAAGGCTGAAACAGTGGTAGTCTTTCCTTTAGTCCCTGTTACACAGATAATTTTAATCTTAGCAATATCGGGATGCTTGAAAAGCATTGAGATATCTGACTCTATTTGTTTTGCATAGGTTAATAGGGGACTGGTTGCAGGAATTGCAGGATTTTTTATAACAATGTCTGCACATTGTATTTGTTCTTTGCTTTGAGGACCAAAGAAACATTTAATTCCTTTTTCTTCTAGAATATCTGGGATGGTGCTAAACTTTTCTCGTTCTGCAGTATCGGTTACATAGACAGTGTCCCCTCTGTCTCTAAAATAGGTTGCTGCTGCAAAGCCACCCCCATGAAGCCCTAAGCCAAGAATTAAAACTTTCATACTGACAATATTATATTCAAGTTTTGAAAAAAGTTATATAGAATTGTTTCAGATAGTTTAAATAAATCGTTATGAGTATTGTTTGCTTTTTTGACACTTTTTTAGCATTAGTAGTTGTCAAAAATAGGTACAAAAGGTACAAATTAGGGTAGGAGAACATATGAAGCAGGACATAATTATCATTCTAGATTGCGGTAGTACTCAAAACGCTAGACTTGCAAGAAGCATTAGAGCTTTAGGAGTCTATTCTGAGATTTACAATTACGATACACCTTTAGCTACCCTTAACAGTATAGCTAATCTTAAAGGTTGCATTATTAATAAAGGGCCTAACACAGATGTTAATGGCTTATTAGTAGATGCTTTACCTGAAGTCTATTCATCCTCAATTCCACTTTTAGTAATGGAAGAGAAAGCAATGCCAGAGTGTGATAAAGAACTTTCATCTTTATTAACCCCTTTTCTTTTTGAGCAATGTAAAGCTGAAAAGAACTGGAATATGGTGAACTTTGTTCAAGACCAAGTAGATTTAATTCGTAAGCAAGTTGGAGATAAGAAAGTTCTTTTAGCTTTATCTGGTGGAGTTGATTCCTCTGTTGTTGCAGCTCTTCTTATCAAAGCAATTGGTAAACAACTCGTTTGCGTACATGTTAACCATGGCTTATTGAGAAAAGGTGAGCCTGAAAGTGTTGTTAAAGTCTTTAGGGATGAGATGAAAGCTAACCTTGTTTATGTTGATGCGGAAGAGCGCTTTTTAACTAAGCTTAAAGATGTTGCAGATCCTGAGCAAAAACGTAAGATTATTGGTTCTGAGTTTATTAGAGTCTTTGAAGAAGAAGCTAGAAAACTTGATAATATTTCTTTCTTAGCTCAAGGTACAATTTACCCAGATATCTTAGAGTCTGGCACAAAACTTCAAAAGATGGTTAAGAGTCACCACAATGTAGGTGGCCTTCCTGAAGACTTAAAGTTTGAATTAGTTGAGCCTTTAGCACAACTTTTTAAAGATGAAGTTAGAGCTTGTGGTTTAGAGCTTGGCCTTCCTTCTTCTATGGTCTTTAGACAACCTTTTCCAGGTCCAGGCCTTGGCGTAAGATGTCTTGGCGCTATTACAAAAGAGAGATTAGAAGCGGTAAGGGAATCTGATGCAATTTTAAGAGAAGAGTTTTTAAAGCATAATCTAGAAGGGAAGGTTTGGCAGTATTTTACCGCCGTACCAGACTTTAAGAGCGTAGGTGTTAAAAACAATGCACGTTGCTTTGAATATCCCGTTATCATACGTGCTGTCAACACTATCGATGCAATGACAGCTACCATTGAAGAAATTCCTTATGCAGTACTAAACGAAATCACAAATCGTATTTTAAACGAAGTGAAAGGCGTTAACCGTGTACTCTATGATCTTTCCCCAAAGCCTTGTGCTACTATTGAGTGGGAATAAGATTTACAACTCTTTATGGCTGCACAACTTAGTGTAGCCTATTTTTTTCGCTTTTCTATTTCTGCCCCATTTAGATACTTATCGCTGACTCTATTTTAAAACTGTTCATAGTATCTTCTGCATTGTAATGTAAAGCTTTACATGATAATGTTGCCATATTTTAAGAAATTATGGCAAAAAAGCACTAGCCCAGCGCCTAGGCAAAGTAAAGGCTGTGGATTTGCGGTACCTAAAAAGCACACTGTCGACTTGAAAGAAGATGAGAAAATTATAGTACTAGATACTAGCCTATACATCTTCAAATAAGCATCGCTTATTAAGAAGGGCAGGTTCGCTCTTACATCGATTGTCTTTTTTGGGCTCATTCTTAAACTCCAAAGAGTTATAAAGTTTCAATCTTTTTTAAATGTTTATGTCTGATAAGTCCTTTTCACTTGATGATTAGAATAAGAGGGGAGATAAGAGAATAATTTACTTTTGACTCTTATAAAACTATGGGATAATAGGTAAGAGGTTATTATGAAAATATTAGTAATTGGTGGAACTGGTACTATCAGTTTATCTGTTGTAAGAAGACTTGTTGAAAACGGTCATGAAGTTTGGACTCTATCAAGAGGCAATAATAATAGTGAATTGCCCTCCATAGTAAAAACAATTGTCTGTGATGCTTATAACGAAGATGATGTAAAAACGGCAATCGAAGATATGAGCTTTGACTCTGTTTGTGATTGGATTTGTTACAACAAAGAGGATGCTCTTAAAGATATAAGGCTTTATAAAGGGCATACAAAACAATTTATCTTTACGTCTTCAGCCTCCGCTTATCATAAACCTGTTAATAATTATGTGATTACCGAAGGTACTACCCTTAGTAATCCTTATTGGTCCTATTCAAGAAATAAGATAGAAGCGGAAGAAACTTTTCTTAAAGCTTACAAGGAAAATGGTTTCCCCATTACTATTGTAAGACCTTCTCACACATATTTTGAGCGCTCAATCCCAGTTGCAATACATGGAAATAATGGCTCCTGGTCTGTGATTCAAAGGATGTTGGAGGGTAAAAAGATATTGGTTCCTGGTGATGGTACCTCTCTTTGGCATCTTACGTGGGCTCAAGATTTTGCTATCGGTTATATAGGGCTTGTTGGAAACAGAAAAGCAATAGGGGAGGCTTATAATATCACGGGAGATGAAGTGCTTACTTGGAATACCATCTTAGAAACAGTTGCCTCTATTCTTGGAGTTGAATATAAGCCTTGTTATGTTCCCTCAACTTTTCTTTCAACTGTGGGAAAGAAATATGGATATGATTTTGAGGGCTCTTTGTTAGGTGATAAAGCTCATTCTGTTGTCTTTGATAACTCAAAGCTAAAGCGATTAGTCCCTGAATTTAAAACAAAAACTTTGTTTTTTGAAGGAGCAGAAAGAACTATTAAGTATATGTTAACACATTCTGAATGCCAAAAAGAAGATTGTGAATTTGACTCTTTTTGCGAAAAAGTAATAAAAGCGCTTGAAACTGCAGAAAACTTAATTTGAGGAGCTTTTCCTTAACTATAAATTATGTTGATTTCCTCTTATAACCTTCTTTAATTGGAGTTAATCACCATATTTTTAACCTAACAGCAAAAATAAATTAGGATAAGAAATATTGACTTTCAAAAAGAAAAGGATGAAAAAGTGAATATTTTGGAATTCTGGCTTTTTTATGGATATTACAAACCAAAAAATTAGTATTAATGTTTGATAAAAGTGATTTAGGACTAAGACTACTTTTTAAAGAGTTGTTAACTTTACCCGATATGGTACAATAACTCTACTACTACATTAGATTATTAATCGCCTAGGAGAGTATATGCAGCATTCCCTAATACCTATTGGACAGATGGCACGGTTAAATGATATTTCAGTTCCTACC
>CAYYEN010000017.1:8400-18202 GCA_964470795.1 uncultured Spirochaetaceae bacterium
GAGACTCTATGATGAGTTAGGGCTTTTAAAACCAAGATTTGTTGATAATGAGAGTGGATATCGCTACTACGATATTCAACAAAATGCTCGGCTTGATATGATCGCTTATATGAAAGAGCTGGGTATGAGTCTTAAGGAGATTTCTGATATTCTGGAATCTGAGAATATAGCGCTCATAGAAGAGCTATTGATTAACAAGAATGAGCAAATTCATAAGCAGATAAGGACTCTTAAAATACGCCATGATGCAGTTTTACGAGCAATAGAGTTCTTAGAGCGTTATCGCAAGTCCCCAAATACCGGAACGGTAGCCTTAGAATACATCGACAGACGTTACATTCATGGTATTAAATGCAATGAGAACTTCTATGATAGGGATATCAGTTCCTATGAAAAAGTACTAGTAGAGCTTAGACGGGAACTTCAAGATAGAGAAATACCTCAAATTCACTCATATAATGTAGGTACTAGTATTGATAAAAAGAATATTGAAGAGGCTCGTTTTATTGCTGACAAGGTCTTTATCTTCATCGACCGCTATTACCAAGATTTAGGAGTTGAAGTTGAGATTATCGAAAGTGGTATGTATGCTTGTATCTATACTGAAGAGTATGATGAAGAGCTTAAATGTGCAAACCTCCTGCTTGAGTACTGTAAGGAACATGGTTATACAATAGCTGGGGATTATATTTGTGAAGTACTTACAGAATTTAATGTTTTTGATGATAGTCAGCGTAGTATGTTCTTGCGCCTTCAAGTGCCTGTTTCTTTTCCTAAAAAAAAGATTTGACTCTAATCTAGGATGAGGGTTTATAAAGGAAGTAGATAACAAAAATGGAGGTTCTCAATGGAGAAAGTTAAAGTAGTTCAATATGGTTGTGGTAAGATGAGCAAATACATCCTTAGATATTTACATGAGCACGGTGCTCAGATCGTAGGTGCTATTGATGTTAATCCTGCAGTAGTCGGAATGGATGTAGGTGACTTTGCTGAACTCGGGCTTAAGACTGGTATTCTTATTTCTAATGATGCTGATAAAGTACTTGATGAATGTGATGCAGATGTAGCTATCGTTACTCTCTTTTCTTTCATTGGCGATATTTATAAGCATGTTGAAAGATGTGTTGCTAGAGGCATAAATGTAATCACAACTTGTGAAGAAGCAATTTATCCTTGGACAACCTCTGCTGCTCAGATTAATCACCTTGATGCGCTTGCTAAAGAGAATGGTTGTACCATCACCGGTTCTGGCATGCAAGATACCTTCTGGATTAACATGTTATCAATGGCTGTAGCTTCTTGTAATAGAGTAGAAAAGATTAAAGGTGCTTATTCTTACAATGTTGATGAGTATGGTTTAGCTCTTGCTAAAGCACACGGCTGTGATCTTACTAAAGAAGAATTTGAAGCTCAGATTGCACATCCTGAGTCTTTCGAACCAAGTTATGCTTGGAACGCAAGTGAAGGTATTTGTAACAAACTAGGACTTACAATTAAGTCTATTACTCAAAAGAGCGTTCCTTACACTTCTGATAAGGATATTTACTCAGAGACTCTTAAAAAGACTATAAAGGCTGGTAACTGTATCGGTATGTCTTCTGTTGTAACTATTGAAACCATGCAAGGAATTATTGTTGAAGAAGAGACAATTGGAAAGGTATATGGACCAGAGGATGGTGATATGTGTGATTGGTATATCTCAGGTGAACCTTACACAGAATACCATATTGTTAAGCCTTCAACTGTTGAACACACTTGTGCAACTATTGTTAATAGAATCCCAAGTCTCATAATGGCTCCAGCTGGTTTCGTTTCTTGCGATCAACTTGAACCAATGCAGTATCTCACCTATCCAATGGAATACTATCTTGTATAATATTTAAGTAATATTAGAAAATAAGCTGTTTCATAAAACTATTATGAAGCAGCTTTTTCTTTATAAACGAGCTATCTCTTAAGAGAGCCTTTTAAACTGTAAGGATTAAAACTTTGTCACCCTTATATAAACTCCAATTGTAAATTCTCTTAGTAAATTATTTCCTTTCTTCTTGTTCACTTTCCTTAACTTAATGCGATATTTGTAAAATATAGGTATTGTTTTTTTAGATGGTTTGTTTTTGATGAAAAATTTTTTAAAATATTTGTTGCACAAATTGTAGTTCGGGTATAATCTGTGTCTGTTAAGTTTGATGACAGTTAAAAATATTTGATGACAGTTAAAATTATTAGAATAAAAAAATATATTGCAACAAAAATGCAACAAGGATGATTATGCTTGAAATTGGAAATGTAGTTAAGCTTTATAGAAAATTGAGAGGAATGACCTTGGAAGAGACCGCTGTGAAAGCAGAAATCTCTACTTCCTATTTATCACAGATTGAACACGATAGTGTAAATATGAATCTAAGTGTTTTGGAAAAATTATCAATTGCTTTAAATGTGCCTGTTCAAAAATTCTTTATCCAAGATAGCCTTAATAATATTTTTATATCACGTAATGGTGAACGTACTATCTCTAAAAGAGCAAATGGAGCGTTAGAAGAAACATTATTTGATAAAAATGATAACAGCAAAACAATTCTTTTAACGCTTCCTAAAGGCTATGAAGATTTGAAACTTGCTAGTCATTCAGGAGATGAATCTTTATTAGTTCTATCAGGAGCCATGGAGATTGATTTTGGTGGTTACAAAACAGAAGTTATTAATACGGGTGATTTCATTGAATATTCATCTATGATTCCACACCGTTTTATAAGTAAAGAAGGATGTAAAGTGTTTGTTAATTCCGTAACGACACCTGTAGCTTATATTTGAAAACTGGAGGATTTATGAACGCCGATTTATTATTGAAGAACTGTATGATTGTTCAAGGAAATACAACAAATATTGTTGATATTGCAGTTAAGGATGGAAAAATTCTTGCAATCATGGAAAAAGGAACTGAGTGTTTAGCTTTGCAAACAAAAGATCTTGAAGGGCTTTTTCTTATGCAAGGAGCAATTGACTCTCATACCCATTATATGGACCCTGGTTTTACTCATAGAGAAACCTTTACTCATGGTACAAAAGGTGCCGCAGTAGGGGGCGTGACTACCATAATTGATATGCCTTGCTGTTCAATTCCATCGGTAAGAGATATTCCAAGTCTTGAGCATAAACTTGATAAGATAAAAGACCAAGCTTATGTAGATTTTGCTCTTTGGGGTGGAGTTACCGGAGAGGATGTTCGATTAGGTAATCTAGCTGAAGTAAAAAAGCAAGCAGATTACGGTGTAATAGGTTTTAAAGCATATATGACCCCGTCTGTTCCTTCCTATCCTAGATCTTCTGATAGTGAGCTTTTAGAAATCTTCAAAGCAGTTGCTAAAACTGAATTACCATTAGGCATACACTGTGAAAATTATGATATTTGTGATCACAATGTAAAGAAATTACAAGCAGAAGGACGTCTTGATGGCCCTGCTTGGGCTGAAGCGCGTGCTGAACTTGCAGAAAAAGCAGCGATTCAACTTTGTATTGATATGAGTGAAGATACTGGCTGTCATATGCATGTGGTTCATATGTCGACAGGAATTGGTGCAATTTTAATAGAAGAAGCTAAGGCAAAAGGCTTAAATGTTACTTCTGAAACTTGTCCACATTATCTAGTTTTGAATGCACAAGATGCAATGAGTGAACGTGGTGCTTTTGCCAAGATTGCTCCACCTTTAAGAACTAAGAAAGATAATGAAATTTTATGGGAAAAACTTGCCTCCGGTGCTGTAAATTTTATTGCAACAGACCATGCTCCTTATGAAATTGAAACTGAAAAAGATGCACCTGGTATGAATATTTGGACTGCTTTTCCAGGAATCCCAGGGACAGAGACTATGGTAGCAGTTATCGTATCTGAAGGATATAACAAGGGTAGAATATCGCTATCTCGACTTGTTGAAATACTTTCAACAAATGCGGCAAAGCAATATGGTTTGTATCCTAAAAAAGGGTCTTTACAACCTGGCTCTGATGCAGATTTCACTGTAATAGATTTAAATAAAGAATGGGTAGTGGATGAGAAAAAGACTCAATGTAAGGCTAAATATACACCTCTTGATGGTATGGCTTTAAAGGGTAAGGTAGTTCAAACCTATGTAAGAGGAAATCTTGTTGCCCTTGATGGCGAAGTTGTTGGACAAGCAGGTTATGGCCAATTTATTAAGAGACTTAAATAACGGAGTAATTTTATGAAAAAACTAAGTATTGTGTTAATTGTTATTTCATTGTTAGCAATGGTTAGCTGTGCAAAGAGCACTTCTACTCAAACTACTACTGAAGGTTCTAAAACTGCAGCTGCTAAACAAATCTCAGTAGTTTATGGTCATGGCTTTGCTCCTGGCAGTCCTCAAGCTTTAGCAGCTGAGGAATTTAAAACTAGGATTGAAACCGCTTGTCCTCAAATGAGTGTAGAAGTTTTCCCTTCAGGACAACTTGTATCTGCCCAAGAAATGTTTTAGAGTGTTCAAATGGGAAGTCAGCAGATAGCCTTATTGCCAACCGCAAGAATTAGTGGATTTAACTCCTCTTTGCAAATATTTGATCTTCCTTTCCTCTTTAATGATAAAGAAACGGCATATAAAATGTTTGATGGAGAAGTTGGAGCTAATATCTTAAAGACTTTAGAAAAGAATGGTGTTTATGGACTTGCAATCTATGAAGATGGTTTTAAACACTTCACTGCCAATTCTCCTTTAACTGGAATTAGTTCTTTTAAAGGTAAGAAGTTTAGAACTATGGAAAGTCCAATTATTATGGAACAGTTCAAAGCGCTTTGAGCAAACCCAACTCCTGTAGATTTTTCAGAACTTTATACTGCACTTCAACAAGGTACAGTTGATGGACAAGAAAACCCTTTAGTAACAATAGATTCTGTAAAACTCTATGAAGTTCAAAAGTATCTTCTTTTATCATCCCATGCTTATCTTGGTCACGTATTTATAGTTAATAAAGCTTGGTATGATTCTCTCTCCGCTGATGAGAAGAAAGAGGTTAATACAATTGCTAAAGAAGTTGCTTCTTGGGAAAGAGCTTTGGTTGCAGAAAAAGAAACCGGTTTTCTTGAGACAATCAAAAACGCAGGAGTTACAGTAAATAGCTTATCTGAGGCTGAAAGAGCAAAAATGGAAGAAGCTGTTGCGGGAGTCTATAAAGTTGCTGAAAATATTGTAGGAAAGGACCTTCTTGATAGTGTTTTAACTGCACTTGGCAAAAATTAATAAAAGAGGAGGGGATTACTCATCCTCTCAAATGAAAGGATACTATTATGAAATATGTAAATGCTGTTGAAAAAGCTTTTCTTTCCTTCTGTATGATTTTTGCAACAATATTGCTATTTTGCAATGTAGGGTTGCGTTATTTCTTCCATACTTCAATTATCTGGGCTGAAGAAACCTTAAGATATGTTATTTGTTGGATTACCTTTATAGGAATTAGTATGTGTGTTAAGGATGATGCCCATATTAGTATTGATGTGTTATCGAACTTAATTCCAAAAGCTGCTGAAAAATATCTAAAATTAGGCGTCCATGTTATTGGATTAGTTTTCTACGTTTTATTTTCAGTTCTTGCGTTTCACTTTATTAGTCAAATAAAAGCAACAGGACAAGTTTCCGCAACAATTGGCAATATTCCGATGTATCTAATATACCTTTGTTTTCCAATAGGGTTTGTGCTTTCAGTTATTCAGTCTCTTTCTAAGATTGTTACAATTATCAAGGAGGTCCGCTAATGGCTCTTTTATTTACCTTGGTAGTTGCCTTTCTTGCCTTAAACATTCCTGTTTTTATTTCCTTAATTGCTCCTTCTGCAATTGTACTTTTTGCAAATTCTTCAATTAATACAACAATTGTACTTCAACGTATGTTTGCAGGTGTTAATAAGTTTTCTCTCCTTGCAATTCCTTTCTTTATCTTTGCTGCGAATGTAATGAATAGAGGTGGTCTTGCAAAAAGGATGTTAAATTTTGCACAAACAATTGTAGGCCATCTTCCTGGTGGACTTGCGCATACTGTAGTTATTACTTGTATGTTTTTAGGAGCTGTTAGTGGTTCTGCTCCTGCAACAGTAGTAGCAGTCTGTTCAATAATGCTTCCAGAGATGGTAGAAAATGGATACGGAAAGTTATTCTCTGTTGGTCTAATTATGGCAGCTTCTTCTGTCGCAGTAGTTATTCCGCCAAGTATTGGTATGATCGTTTACGGTACTGTTACTAACGTTTCCATTGGAAAGCTATTTATGGCAGGTTTTATACCTGGTCTTATCTATAGCCTTGTATTTATTCTTTATAGCTTTTTTTATGCCAAGAAACACAATATTCCGGTAAAAGTTAGAGCTAAAGGTTCACAAGTATTTGCCGCCTTTAAGGATGCAATCTGGGCATTAGGTATTCCAATATTGATTATTGTAGGTGTTTATGGTGGTGTTTTCACCCCTATAGAATCTGCTGGTATCGTAGCAGTTTACGCTATCATTATTAGTGTTTTTGTTTATAAAGATTTAAAAATTAGAGAAATATATAATGTAGCTTACGCCTCAGCTGTTGGTACTGCTCAAATTATGATAATTCTTGCAAGTGCTAGTGTTTTTGCTTGGGTTTTAACTCGCTATAGAGTCCCTGATGCTTTAACTTCTTTTATAACTTCTCTTGCTGGTAACAAAATAACTTTCCTACTCTTTATTAATATTCTACTTTTAATTGCAGGAATGTTTCTCGATGCGGGGTCAATTCAGACCATTATGAGTCCTCTATTGCTTCCTATTGCCTTAAGCTATGGCATCGACCCTGTACACCTTGGTATCATTATGGTAGTAAATGGTGCAATTGGTATGTTTACACCGCCTTTCGGTCTAAACTTGTTTGTTGCAGCTGGAATTACCAAGATTGCCTTGAAGGATTTGATGAAGTCGACATTGCCGTGGATCTTGCTTAGTTGTTTTGCTTTATTGCTTATAACTTATATTCCAGCTTTGTCTTTATGTCTTGTTAGTGGTGTGAAATAGATATTAACTAATATCTTGTGGGTAGTGCTGTAATAAGTTCTACCCTTTTTTATATTCCCCCTCTTATGTGATTTATAAGAATAAAAGACTGCTTCTTTCAGATTATAGTTGCAATTCTTGGTAGTACCACTAAAATACAGAGTAATGGATGAATCCAAGTTGGAGGATGTATGAAGATTAAAAGTGAAGCAAAGTTTACCTTTTGGGAAGCGACTAGCATAATTGTAGGCCACGGTGTTGGCTCTGGTATTCTTGCTGTCCCTTATTTAGTATCACGAAATAGTTGGCCAAGCTTTTTACTTGTAGTAGTAGTTGCTTATCTATTTAATCTTTTATTACACCTCATGATAGCTGAGCTTAGCTTGAATAATGGTGGCGCTCAGTTTATTAAGTGTTTTGAAAATGAACTCTTTAAAGGCAAGATTGGTAAGTATCTCTCTTTAATAGCGTTTATAATTTTAGGCTTTTCTGTTTTGATCAACGTCTCTGGTTTTATAAGCGGAGGAGGAGCTGTCTTTACCGCTTGGTTTGGCTTACCAATCTGGTTAAGTCAGATACTCTATTATGTAATAGCTTCTAGTGTAGTTTATATGGGAATGAAAGCCGTTGGTATTGGAGAAAAGGTTTCTGTCTTTTCGATGGTAGCAGTCATCGGTATTCTTTTAATTGCAACCTTAACAAAAACCAAGAACCCACTTCCAAGCAACAGCTTTATCCCTTCTAATGCAGCGGCAATGTATTCTATGGTTGCGTTCTCTCTGTCTGCTGTAATGAGTGTGCCTCAAGTTGTTAAAGGTCTTAATGGAGAAAGAAAAGGAATTGTTTCTTCTATTGCTTTAGGAACTGGTCTTAACGTTGCCTTGATGTTAGTTGTTACCTTCATGACACTCATTGGAGTAGGTAGCTCTATCAGTGGTGATGGCGCTTTAGTCGATTTATCTAAGACCTTAGGAGGGTGGGTTGGCATTATTGGTTACATCTTCTCTCTCTTAGCACTTTCAACTTCCTTTTGGGCAAATACCCTTAATTTAAGAGATATCGTGAGTGAAAAGACTTCCTGGAATGTAAAGCTTTGTTGGTTCTTAGCATCCTTTCCTTGTTTAGTTATTGCTCTTAGTGGGGTTCAAGGCTTTGTTGGCTTTACCCGTATTGCAGGTATCGTTCAAGTACTTACAGGAATTGGAGTAATTGTTGCCTATAATAGATCGAGAAAGAAGCTTTGCTCTTCTGATCTTTGTGGCAGATGGGGAACGCTTCCGTTTCAAATCTTAGTAGTTTGTAGCTCTTTATTAGCCACTCTAGGCTCTTTATTAAAGGTGGTATAAAATGGGTGTATTTAACAGTATTTCAAATCAAATGGTGGCTTCCACCATTCTAAAGCTTTTAGAGTGTGAAAAAACAGAGCAAATGTCTCCGTCTATTGAAGAAGTAACTTCATGTGGTAAACGAGATAGAGTGTTGATGTATAACCCTGATGCAATTGCTTCCTGGATTTATGAAAAGTATAGGGACTATTTTAAACCTTTATTTGAGAATAACCCAATTGAGTTAAAGATGTACTCTTCTATCCCGCCAGTAACTCCTGTTTGTTTTGCATCCATGTATTCAGGACTTGCTCCTTCTGTTCATGGAATTCAAAGCTATGTTAAGCCTATCTTAAAGTGCCAAACAATCTTTGATTTATTACCTCAAAAGGGTAAAAAAGTTGCAATAGTCTCAACAGAAGGTGATTCTATTTCAACAATCTTTCTTAATAGAAATATCGACTATTTTATTTATAAAACCAAAGGGGAGTGTAATAAGAAAGCGCTAGAGTTAATGGCATCCGATAAGCATGATTTGATAGTTTTATATAATGGCGACTATGATAAAGCCATGCACTATTTCTCTCCAGAGGGAAAGCCTAGTTTAAAGGCTTTAAAGGAAAATATTGCAACGTACTCATCTCTTTGTGATAAAGCAAAAGAAGTGTGGACGGATAAAAAATATGCAATTGCCTTTGCACCAGATCATGGGTGTCATCGCTGGTTTAAATTTCTTGGAAACCATGGAGATGACATTGTTCAAGATATGAATATAATGCATTTTTGGACCCTTAATTAGGCTTACCTTTTTTGAATAAGCCTTTAAAAGAGCTATCAAATTTATGATAGTTCTAATTCCAGCTTTCCATTAATAAAAACTTTTTTAAGTTGTAATGCTTAATACCATTTTGGCTCATATTGAATTTATCTAAGGAAATTACAAATTTAGGATAATTATCTTTTACCCCATCATAAATACCAAATTCCCTTTTTATCGTCTCTTCACTTGATAAGAGATAGGTAACTTGAAGGTAGATTTTTTCTTCTTGTCTTGTTGCAATAAAGTCTATTTCTTTATCTCCTAGTTTTCCAACGGTAACAGAATAGCCACGTCTAAGCAGTTCCATATATACTATATTTTCTAAACTTAGATTTATATCTTTAAGATTACCTCTTAATACAGCTTCTCTAATTCCTAAATCTGATACATAGTATTTTTCATTAACAGAGAGAAGCTGTTTTCCTTTTATATCTTGTCTTTTGACTTTATAAAATAGGAAGGCTTCTTCGCAAGCTTTTAAATAGTTTAAAATAGTTTCAGGTGCGACGATGCGCTTTTCATTTTTAAAGTATTTAGAGATAGAGGTTGCAGAAAAAGTATTGCCAATATTTGCTAGTACATAGGTAATGATTCTTTCTAGTAAATCAACATCCCTTATATTGTTTCGTTTCACTACGTCTTT
>CAYYEN010000018.1:0-2147 GCA_964470795.1 uncultured Spirochaetaceae bacterium
TTTTTGTTAGATGGTTTAGTTTTAAACCATTTCTAAAATACTGATATTTAAAATAAAAGTACACCTTTTTTTATAGTTTTTAATTTCTATATTATTTTTAAAATAAATGGTATATTGGGAATCATGAAAGATGGATTTATAAAAGTAGCTGCTGTTAGCCCTGAGCTAAGGGTTGCTAATACTGAGTTTAATAGTAAAAAAATCGTTGAATTGGTTAAAAAAGCTGCTGAAAAGGGTGTTAGTATTTTAACCTTTCCTGAGCTTGCTCTAACAGGTTACACCGCCGCTGATTTGTTCTTTCAAACTGCGCTACAAGAGAGTGTGAAGCAAAAGCTTCAATACCTAAAAGAGGAAACAAAAGAACTTAACATAGTCTTTGTTGTAGGTTCTCCTTTAGTTATAAACTCAAAGCTTTACAATACCGCAGTAGTAATTAACAAAGGACGTGTGCTTGCAGTCGTTCCTAAAACCAATTTACCCAATTATCAAGAGTTTTATGAGCAACGTTGGTTTACCCCAGCTCCTGAGACTTCTTCCTATTTTAATTTAAATAAAGAGCAAGTACTCTTTTCTTCTAAAGTAATCTTTCCTCTCTCTTGCGAGGAGAATGCCATCTTTGGGATTGAAATTTGTGAAGATTTATGGGTGGCAGAGTCTCCCTCTAATAAACTCGCACTCTCTGGTGCTAATATTATCCTCAATCTTTCGTGTTCTGATGAAATCGTTGGAAAGGCAAGCTATAGACGTAACTTAGTTGCAATGCAATCGGGGAAGTTGATCGCTTCTTATGTCTATGCAGATGCCTCTTCTTTTGAAAGCTCAACTGATATGGTCTTTACTTCAAATAATCTTATTGCGGAAAATGGTACCATTTTAGCAGAAAGTAAATATGAAGTAGATTCCCTACTTATCAGTGAAATTGATGTTCAAAAGCTAGTTAGTGAGCGAATTAAGACTACTACCTTCCATTTTGCTGACTATGGCTATGAAAAGGTGATGGTGGATATCACACCCTCTAGCACTCAACTTACACGCCTTGTTTCACCTTTTCCGTTTGTGCCTGAAAATAAAGAAATGCGCTTTGATAGAGCTCAAGAAATCTTAACACTACAAGCGCTTGGGCTGAAAAAGCGATTACTCCACACGAAAGCAAAAAGGGCAGTAGTAGGACTTTCTGGTGGGCTCGATTCCACCCTTGCCCTCATTGTAACCGTTGAAGCGTTCTTGATGATAGATAAACCTTTAACCGATATTCTTGCAATTACTATGCCTTGTTTTGGTACTACAAAGCGGACAAAATCGAATGCGGAAATCTTGGCACAAGCGCTTGGAGTAAGTTTTAGAGAAATTGATATCAAGGATTCAGTTTATTCTCACTTTAAAGATATTGGTCAAGATAATAATACTTTTGATGTCACCTTTGAAAACGGACAGGCTCGAGAGCGAACTCAAGTATTGATGGATGTGGCTAATAAAGAAGGTGGACTTGTTATTGGAACTGGTGATTTATCTGAACTCGCCTTAGGCTGGGCAACTTATAACGGGGACCATATGAGTATGTATGGGGTGAATGCCTCAGTTCCAAAAACGCTGGTCAGGCATTTAGTTGCTTACTATGCACAATTGAAGGGTGGAGTAATTGATAAAGTATTAAACGATATCCTTTTAACGCCGGTCTCTCCCGAATTGTTGCCAGCAAAAGAAGATGGGACTATCAGCCAAGTCACAGAGGACCTTGTAGGACCTTATGAGCTTCATGACTTTTTTATCTACTATGCGGTGCGTTACGGCTTTAGGCCTAGTAAAATCTATCGCTTAGCTCTTTATGCGTTTAATGATAAATTTGATAAGGATTTTATCAAGAAGTGGCTTATTAACTTTTATAGAAGATTCTTTGCGCAACAGTTTAAACGCTCTTGTCTACCAGACGGACCAAAGGTGGGCTCTGTTACCTTCTCTCCACGCTCTGATTGGCGAATGCCTTCAGATGCTGAAAGTCAAATCTGGTTAGAAGAAGCAAAAGCTTTATAAAATAAAGGGACTGTAAAAGTCCCTTTATTGTTAATCGGGGTAAGTCCTGAGTTCACCCTCTGGAGTTTCAATAAGCCAATTACCTTCTTTAAAGCCTTTGATGTACTGCTTAGTTA
>CAYYEN010000018.1:2157-17464 GCA_964470795.1 uncultured Spirochaetaceae bacterium
ATTGAGGCATTGCAAGCCCTGATAGACGGCATCTAAGTTCTTCTTCGATTTTAAGCCCTTTAGAAATTGGACATCTTAGATGTTTAGTGCCTTCGACTTTATCACCTTGAAATAGGTAGTAAGGTTTAATGCGATGGTGTAAAAGGCTATTACAGAGTTCTTCTAAAACATTTACATCATCATTAACTCCTGCTAAGAGTACTGATTGATTATAGGCTGGAATGCCTAAATTGATAAAACTATCGGTAACTGCTAAAGACTGAGGGGTTAGTTCTCTTGGGTGGTTAAATTGGGTCATTAAAACAAACGGGGTGCCAATCTTATTGTATTTATCTAAGAGAGCAAAAAGCTCTGGTGTAAAACGCTCAGGATTAGTAACAGTTGCACGGGTGCAGAGACGAAAAAGAATATCAGGTCTAGCTGTTTTTAAGATTTTAAACATATGATCGAGTGCTACATCAGAGAGGGTGAACATATCGCCACCAGTTAAAAGAATTTCTTTAATCTCTGGATGAACTGATAAATATTTACAAATTTCATCAAGTTCCTTAGTAGTAATTTGGCCAAGATTGTTGCCGGTAAAACGACGGCGAAAGCAATGGCGACAATAAGTGAAACAGAAATCTGTAGTTAAAAGGGCTGCTCTATTGTGATAGCGATGAATAAAACGTGGAGTTTGTGAATGCTTCACTTCTTCTAGCGGATCGAGAGAATCTGCAGATTTGCAGTTTTCTAAACAAGTTGGAACTACTTGGTGGCGTATAGGATCGTTACAATCCCCCTTATTTATTAAAGAAAAGTAATAATCGGTGATTAAAAGAGGAAGTCGTGCATTTTTTTCTTCCCATAACTGTTCATCCTTTGATAGAATTAGCTTATCTGTAATTTGAGACATTTTAGTTATTGACATGGCATTATGATTAACATCATTTTGCAAAAAGTGCAACTCATGTGGTATAATATTTTTTTGGGAGGAGCTATGGCAAAGCAAAAAGGATTAAAAGGGTATTACTTAACTACCTTTTTAATAGGGCTAGGTTTTTTTACAATGGGTTTAATGGATCCCTTATACGATACTTATGTACCAATATTTTTAGGTAAGTATATTGAACTCAATTCGGTAATTGGTATGATAATGACATTAGATAATGTCTTGGCAATTTTCTTAATACCAGTTTTTTCTGCTTGGTCAGATAGAGTAAATACCAAAATCGGTCGTCGCATGCCGTTTATTATCATACTACTACCATTAACCGCTGTATTCTTTGGCTTGATACCTTTTGCAGCGTTATCCTCTTTAGTTATGTTGATCATCTTGATCTTCTTCCTAAATATTGTAAAGCAAGCTTCTCGTGGACCAGTTGTAGCCTTAATGCCAGATATGGTACCGGGCAACTTACGCTCTGAGGCTAATGGCGTTATTAACACAATGGGCGGTATTGCAACTATTTTAGGAACTGTATTATTAGCACGTTTGATGAATGTTAAAATCCCTTTTAAAGGAGTTCAATTTGACAATATCTTAGCTTTCCCAGTGGCTTCTATTTTTGTATTAGTTGCAACTATACTTCTTTTCATCTTTGTTAAAGAAAAGAATAGTAAAGTTGATAAACTAAATGACGGAGAAGAGAAAGAAGTTAAAGAGCCAATCTTAAAGAGCTTAAAGGCTGTAATAGGGGAAGATAACAAATCTGCTCTATTAATCTTATTATCCCTCTTATGTTGGTTTATCGCGTATCAAGGAGTATTACCTTTTGTTGGTAAATATAGTATAGAGGTGCTCGAAGTTTCTAAGGGTTCTGCTTCTTTAGCTGCTGGTATGGTTGGTATTGCGTATGCAATCTTTGCAATTCCTTCTGGTAAAATTGCTCATAAGTTTGGCAGAAAGAAGACTATTCGAGCTTCCCTATTTGGTCTTGTAACCGTTCTTTTATTAATCTTTATTCAAAGCTATTTAACAGTTAATGCTCCAAAAACAGTAAGATTAGCAATCTTCTGGGCTCTCTTGTTCTTCTTTGGTATGTTCTGGGTCTCTGTTGTAACTAACTCTTTCCCAATGCTCTGGCAAATGTCTACTTACAAAACAGTAGGTATTTACACAGGTCTTTATTATTTCTTCTCACAATTAGCATCTATTGTAGCGCCACCTCTTTCTGGTGGTTGTATAGACCTTTTTGGTTATAGTTCCCTCTTTGTCTTTGCAGCAACCTTTATGCTTATCGCTTTCTTCTTAATGATGAAGGTAGATAAAGGCGAGCCTGAAGATTTAAAAAAAATAACAGTTTAAATTAACAAATGGCGGTATTCTATAAAAGGGTACCGTCTTTTTTTTGTATTTCTTGAGAAATGTTAAAACTCAACGTATGATAGAGCAATGAGCACAGAAAAAATTACAAAACAAGAAAAACTGTTTTATCCTTTAGGAATACTTGGACAGAACATGATTTACAACTTCATGGCAATGTACATGTTATTCTTCTTTACTGACATACTATTAATTCCGGCCTCTGCCGCGAGCATCATCTTAGTCTTTGCAGGATTGTGGGATGCCTTAAATGATCCAATGATGGGAATTATTGCAGATAGAACCCGTACTAAATGGGGTAAGTTTCGCCCTTATCTAATCTTTGGCTCCCTTCCTACAGGTATCATTACTATCTTGTGCTACACCAATATGCATTTATCTGCAAAAGCTACAATAGGGGTAATGGCTGTGGTGTATGTGCTTTGGGGGATGATTTATACTTCAACCGATATCCCAATTTGGGCGCTCTCTTCAGTCTCCTCAGCAGATGGTGATGAGCGAAACAACCTTATTACCCTTGGAAAAATTGGTGCAACAGTAGGTGTTGTAATCGTTACTGTACTCTCTGTTCCAGTGTTAAATCTATTTGGTGGAGAGCGTAATGCTTCCTCTTATACTTTATCTGCTATCATCTTTGCAGGAAGCGGGGTAATATTGATGTTTATCCTAGGCTTAGTCTCCAAAGAAAGAGTAGTTGCAACTAAAGAAAAGGTACCTCTTAAGAAGAACTTACAAATTGTGTATAAGAATAAACCCTTACTATTGCTTTTAATCTCCCTCTTTGCGCTTAATTTTTCAAATAGTATTAGACAGAGTGTTCAAATCTATTTTGCTATCTATACTTGGGGTAGTGCCAACTATGCAACCTTTTTAGGCCTTGCTCTGGTAATTGGTATGACTGTTGGAATGATAGTAACCCCGGCTTTAATTAAAAAGTTTTACAAAAGGGATGTGTTTATCGCCTCTTGCCTCTTGGCAATCATAGCCTCTGTTATTCCCTATTTTGTCGATTACTCTAATATAGTGCTAGGCCTAGTTTGTATAATGCTTAACTTCTGCTTTGTTGGAATTGGCATGATAAGCTCGACTTCTATGTTAATTGACACCATCGATTACGCTGAAAAAGTTCAAGGCTCTAGATGTGAAGGAATAGTATTTTCTATGAATACCTTTGTAACTAAACTTGGTGGAACGGTTGCTAAACTTATTTTAGGAGCAATCTTGGTCGCTTTAAACTACGTAGAGGCGATGGAAAGTACAGTAGAACTTCAAAAAGGCTTCAGCTTTGCAGTCTTTATTATTCCAGCCCTTGCTTTTGTAGTCACCTTAGTTCCTTTATTCTTTTACAAGCTTGGAAAAGAAAAGCTCTAAGGAAAATCCCTAGAGCTTGATAGCTTGTACTTTACTACTAATCTTCATCTGCAAAGGTATCGAAATAACCTTGGATGAAGATTACAGGAGTTCCTTTATCACCAGAGCCACTTGTGAGGTCACAAAGAGATCCGATAAGGTCGGTAAGCTTTCTTGGAGTTGTTCCTTGGCTAACCATCTGACCTTTTAAGTCTTTATTCTTATGAGAGATAAAGTTCTTCATAGCAGCTTTTAATTCATCCCCTTTAAGAGAGGCGAAATCATTATCTGCAAGATACTTTAATTTAATTTCATTAGGAAGACCATTAAGGCCTTCAGTAAAGCCTGGAGATACTACAGGGTCAGCAAGTTCCCAAATCTTACCTTGAGGATCTTTAAAAGCACCATCTCCATAAACTAAGGCTTCAATATGTTTGCCAGTTGCTTTAGAAAGAGATAGAGAGAGTTCATGTGCAAAGATATCTGCATCACGAGGGAATAATTTAAGAGTTTCTTCAGTTGCTTTGTTAGAACCTAACAAACCATACTCAGCATTATAGCCAGAGCCATCCACACTTTTATTCAAAATTTCATCAAGACCACAAACAAGAGTAGCCTTTGCTTGAGTTAACAACCTTTTAGTTCTGAAACGAGTATGAATATCTGCACAAATTACATATTGAGTAAACTTAAGGATATCGGTTGCACGGTTAGAAAAGATTATTTCAGCTTCGCAGTTTTCATTTGTGATCAATTCTTTATAAAAAGAGATATAGTCAACACCTGTAAATTCGTGTACAGTGGAACCAAAAGTTGCTTTCCATTGCTCTTCAGTGAGTAAATCGCTATAGGGGTTGATGTTCATCTCATCTAGTTTGTCTAAATCGATTAAATGGTTGCCCACTTCATCGGATGGATAGCTTAACATAAGTACAATCTTCTTAGCGCCTCTTGCAATACCTTTTAAAATTAAAGAGAAACGGTTGCGGGATAAGATAGGGAAGATTACACCCACTGTTTCGTTACCAAATTTAGCCTCTACATCTTTTGCAATATCATCACAACTTGCGTAGTTGCCTTGGCTTCTTGCTACAACAGCTTCTGTAACACCAACAACATCTTTATCGTGAAACTTGATATTCTCACTTTCGGCAGCTTCGATAACACTGTCTGTTACGATTTTAACTAAATCATCACCTTTTTTTATAATGGGAGTTCTAACACCTCTTGAAACAACGCCAAATGAACGACTCATAAATGCCTCCTATAAAACTTAGGCTTTAATTCTACATATAAGTGCAAGATTTTTCTAGTCATTATTTTGTAGAGTTTAAAATTATTGATAATAGGTGTTATCGCTTTACAGATTCTTTGTAAAAATGTAATCTAAAAAAATGGAAATTATTATTGTTTTAATTGCCTTTTTGGCAACTGTAATTGGTTCAATAAGTGGTATTGGCGGTGGTGTTATCATCAAGCCGGTAATGGATGCAATTTCTGGTTTAAACATGAGCACTATTAGCTTCTTGTCTGGAAATACTGTCTTAGCTATGACTATTATCTCGTTGCTGAAATCTGCAAAAGAGCCTATCAAACCGGAAGCTTTCTTAGCTATTCCCTTAAGTTTAGGGGCGGTGTTTGGTGGAATTGTAGGAAAAAGTTTGTTCTCTTTCGTGCAAAGCGTTGCGAGTAACAATGCAGGAGTTGGACTAGTTCAAAATATCATCATGATTATTTTAACGGTTACTGTCTTCTTTTATATCCAAAACAAGGCCAAGATAACTACGATTAATGTTAAAAATCCTCTTTTAAGAGTAATGATAGGATTTTGTTTAGGCTTAGCTTCTGCCTTTTTAGGAATTGGAGGAGGACCTATTAATATTATGGTACTTTCTTACTTCTTTTCTCAAGATAGTAAGAAGGCAGCTATTACCTCACTTTGTATTATCTTCTTCTCTCAGACAGCTAATTTGGTAACCAATTTAGTTACTCACTCAATTCCAAGCTTTAATGCTTACTTGTTAGTCTCAATGATGGTAGCTGCTATAGTCGGGGCAACTTTCGGAAGAAAGCTTAACAAGAAGCTAGATAATAAGCAGGTTGATAAACTATTTCAAATCTTGATGATAATTATTATTTTACTTTCGATTTATAATGCAATAAAATTTGGTATTGCACTCTAATATAAAGGATACAACTATGGATAAATTTTATGAAAAAGAAACTCAAGAGTTTATAGATTTTATTTATGATAACCCTTCAACTTACCATGTAGTAAACGCCTTAGGTAATAGGTTAGAAACAGAAGGCTTTATTCAGCTAGATGAGGATAAACCTTTTAAGATTGAAAAAGGTAAGTCTTATTTTGTTTCACGTAACGGTACCGCTTTAATAGCTTTTAAAGTCCCTAAATCGGATTTTAATTCCTATTCGCTCGTCTCTGCCCATACAGATTCTCCTTGCTTAAAGATTAAACAAAATCCAGAGCTTTGTGGTGATTACACCACGCTTAATGTTGAAACTTATGGCGGTCTATTGCTTTCTCCTTGGTTTGATCGTCCCCTTTCAATTGCAGGTAGAGTCTTAGTTGAAAACGAAGGTAGGGTTGAAACTCGCCTCTTAGCTTTCGATAAAGACCTTGTTCAAATCGTCTCCTTAGCAATTCACCAAAACAGAACTGCTAATGATGGTATTAAATACAATGTTCAAAAGGAACTAATGCCTATTTTAGGACTTGGCTCTAATCCTGGAATTTTAAAGCAGTTGATAAGCGAAAAGCTAGGCATTAGTAAAGATATTATTCTTGATTACGATTTGTTTTTATATGCAAGAAATAAAGGAAGCCTTTGGGGATTAGATAATGAATTCTTCTCCTGTCCTAGAATTGATGATCTTCAATGTGCTTACACTGCAGTTAAAGCGCTTCTTTCTTCAAAAGCGAATACTACACTCCCTCTTTGTACCCTTTTTGATAACGAAGAAGTGGGTAGTGGTACCAAGCAAGGTGCTCTCAGTGATTTTCTCACTACCGTGCTTGAGAGAATCGAATATGCTTTAAATATAGATATTGAAAAGCATTGTCAACTAAAAGCCAATTCCTTGATGCTTTCAGCAGATAACGCTCATTCTAAGCATCCAAATTATCCAGAAATGTGTGATGTAACCAATAAAACCCTACCAAACGGTGGTATTGTTATTAAATATTCTTCTAACCAAAAATATGCAACTGATGGATATTCAGCCTCCTTATTGAAGGTATTATTAGAAAAGAACAATATTCCTTACCAAGTATTTTTTAACAACTCAAATCTTCCAGGAGGCTCAACTCTTGGTAACTTGTCAATGCAAAAATACTCACTTAATACGGTAGATATTGGTGCCTCCCAGCTTGCGATGCATTCAGTCTATGAAACCGCAGGCACTAAAGACACCTACTATTTTATTAAAGCGTTTGAAGCCTTCTACTCTCGATAAGGAATACAACATGCAAGAAAAGTGTAAAAGGGAGTCCCTCTGGACTCTCTTTATCACCTTTATGAAGATAGGAGCGATGACTTTTGGTGGTGGGTATGCAATGCTCCCACTCCTTCAAAGAGAAGTCGTGAATAATCATAAATGGTGTAGTGAAGCAGATATCTTAGATTATTTTGCAGTAGGGCAATGTACCCCTGGCATTATTGCAGTTAATACCTCAACTTTTATTGGTTATAAGACAAGAGGAAACTTAGGTGGCATTGTTGCAACTTTAGGTTTTATATTTCCTTCCTTTCTTATAATTAGCTTACTAGTACCTATTTTAGAAGCGTTTGAAACAAATAGATATGTTGCAATGGCGCTTGCAGGAATTAGAGTCTGTGTTTGCGCATTAATTACTGTTTCAGTTTTAACTATGTCTAAAAAGAGTATTATAGATGTCCCTACCTTTATTTTAATGGCGCTAGTATTACTAGTTATGATATTCTTTTCACCATCTCCTATAATCTTGGTAATAGTGAGTACAATTTATGGAATTGTTGTCTCTATGCTAAAAGTTAAAAAAGAGGTAAAGAAATGACTTATTTACTGCTTTTTTTTGAATACTTTAAAATTGGACTATTTGCAGTTGGTGGCGGGCTTGCAACACTTCCTTTCTTATTTAATCTATCAAATAAGTACCCTTCTTGGATTACCTATACAGATATTTCCACCATGCTAGCAGTCTCTGAGTCAACTCCAGGCGCGATTGGTGTAAATATGGCAACCTTTTGTGGTGCAAAAGTAGCTTCATATTTAGGTTCTATATGTGCAACCTTAGGTCTAGTTGCACCATCTATTATAATAATCTTGATAGTTGCTAGAATACTTGAAAAGTTTAAAGACAATAAATGGGTTAAATGGGCCTTTTATGGTTTAAGAGCCGCGGTAATTGCTTTAATTGCTTATGCAGGCCTTCAAGTTTATAAAATAACCTTATTTGATCTTAATTACCATATTTTAATTAAACCAACAATTATGTTTTGCATTATTCTAATTGGAATGTTAAAATTTAAAAAGATTAGTCCGGTTGTTTGGATTGTCTTATGTGCTATTTTAGGCATTGTCCTACAATTAGCTTAAAAGGAGTTAATATGAAAAAATTGTTATATTTATTACTCTCCCTCTGCCTTGTATCTTGTGCTACTACCAATGCAGTAAGCTCTGTGGTTGAAGAGAATGTAGTTGTAAATGAAGGTGGCGAATATCCTTTAAAAGGAAAGCTCTTAGTACCAGAAGGTGTCAAGAATCCTCCTGTAGTAGTATTTGTACATGGCTCTGGTGTTTCTAATTATAATGAAGCAATTTTTGATAACACTCCTTTTTTAGATATTGCCACATCTTTAGCTCGTTCTGGAATTGCTTCCATTCGTTATGATAAACGTTATTTTGAAGATCCCACAGCAGCTCCTTCGATGGCTGAAATTGGAGCACGTGAAGAAACTCTTGATGATGTAAAAGCTGCAATTGAGCTTGTTAAGGGTGATAAAAGATTTGAAAAGAGTAAGGTTTTTATAGTAGGGCACTCCCTTGGAGGCTTTTTTGCTCCCGCAATTGCCGCTGAAAACAGTGAAGTAAGTGGTATTATAGCTTTAGCTGGTACCGCAAGACCTTTATATGAGTTGATGTATGATCAAGTGATGGAATCGTATAGCACAATCGATAGAGCAACCCTTGATGCGCAAACTAATGCAATTCTTGATATGCAACTTCAGATGGTTAATAGCGATATTGATACCCTAAGAACTAAACTTGATAAAGTTGATGATGCAACATTGCTTTTTGGAGTCCCCGCTCAATATTTTAAATCTCTTAATGAGTATTCTCCCAAAGCAGTTCTAGCAAAGGTAAATGTTCCGATGTTAATACTCCAAGGTGATAAAGACTTTCAAGTTTACCCAGATGTCGATTTTCCTCTTTGGAAAGAGCTCTTAAAAGAGAAAAATAATGTGAGTTTTAAGCTATACCCTGGCCTTAACCACCTTTTTATGACCACTAATGGTAAACGTGATATCACAGAATACCAGATTAAAGGAACCGTTTCTCAAGAGGTTATTGATGATATTGCATCTTTTATCAACAAAAACTGTAAAAATGGTGTAAAATTTAGCTTTCAAGGAGAAATCGTTATAGCTCTATAGAGTTTGATGTTTAATAAAATTTATGAAGAATTTATGTGATATAGTGTTTCCCTTAAAGGCGATGAGAGGAAAAGAAAAAGAGCAATTAAATACTCCCAGCTCTCTTACCTTAGTGAGGAAAACGTTAGCAGTTGCATGGCCAAGCGTGGTTGAGCAGTTTTTAGTCTCGCTTGTAGGGTTTGTCGATTCTGCCATGGTCTCAGGACTTGGCGCTTATGCAATTGCCGCAGTTGGTATTTCCAACCAGCCTAAATTTATCACATTAGTTCCTATCTTTTCTTTAAACGTAGCGCTAAGCTCTATTGTTGCACGTCGTTTTGGTCAAAAAAACAAGGAAGATGCCAATGCTGTGCTACGTTTTTGTTTGTTAATAGCAATTATTTTAACAACTTTAATAAGTTTTTTTGCAGTCTTTTTTGCAGATGAAATCTTACATTTGGCAGGAAGCCAAGTCGATACTCACGCTTCTGCTGTAAGCTATTTTAGAATAATTGTAGGGTTCATGATCTTCAATACCTTAACTTTAGTTATCAATGCAGCACAGCGTGGAGCGGGTAATACTAAGATTGCAATGCGTACTAATCTTACTAGTAATATAATTAACCTAGTTTTAAACTTCTTGTTAATTGAAGGACGCTTTGGTTTTCCCAGACTTGAAATAAAAGGCGCTGCAATAGCAACTGTGATAGGTAGCCTAGTTGCCTGTTTGATGTCTTTTGCATCCATTTTAAAAAAGGATAGGAAACTATACCTTTTTTATAATTTTAAACAAAAAGTAGATTCCTTTTCTCTCCATTCAATTTGGAATGTTGGCTCTGCCTCTTTAGTTGAACAACTCTTTATTCGTATCGGTTTTATGACCTATGCGATGATAGTTGCAAGCCTTGGAACCCTTGCTTTTGCTGCGCATCAAATTGGGCTAAATGTCTTATCACTTTCCTTTGCACTCGGTAATGGCCTTTCCATTGCCGCAGTTTCTTTAGTTGGTAATGCTCTTGGAGAAGAGCGGAAAGATTTAGCAAAAATCTATGGCTCAATTTGCCAGCGAATGGGCTTAATAGCCTCTCTGACTCTTTCTGCTTTCTATTTTCTAGTGGGTGAAAAGATATTTATGATCTTCTCCAAGGATCCAGTAATAATTGCCTATGCAGATAATATTATGAGTTTGATAGTTTTTATTGTAATACTACAAATCTCACAAGTAATCTTTTCAGGGTGCCTAAGAGGTGCGGGTGATACTAAGATAATTGCTTTGATAAGCTTAGTCAGTGTTGCTATAATAAGGCCGCTTTCTGGCTATATCTTTGTTCATCCTCTCCATATGGGGCTTGTCGGAGCCTGGCTAGGACTTGCAGTCGATCAAGGGATGCGCTTTACTTTAACTTTTATTAGATTTAGAAGTAATAAGTGGCTAAATGGGAAAGTCTAGCCACGCTATAATTATTTAGTTAAGTGCTCAACCATTCCAAGGCTTGCTCTAATACCGCTTGCCCAAGCACCAGTTATACCTCGGCTAGTTCCCGCTCCATCTCCTGCAAAGAATACTCCATTACAAACCATAAAGTGGTTGTTCTTATATTCAGGTTTGTTTGCATAAAGCTTAATTTCAGGATAGTACATAATAGTAGAAGGGTGTAAGATACCAGGCACGATAGTGTCTAAGTTCTTCATTCCAGACCAGATGTAACGTAAAATCTTACTTGGCATCGCAAGTGAAATATCTGACGGGGATGCGCCTTTTAAACTGGGTTCGAAATCATATAAATCGCCGTTGAAAGTATTTTCTTTACTGCGTCGACCAAGTCTGAAATCACCAACTCTTTGCATCAAAGGTTGACCTCCGCCCATCAAGGCTGCCATAAGACCCAGATGTTCTGCGAATTCTTGACCAGAGGCAAGAGGCTCTGTAAAACGAACAGTTTTTAAAAGTGCAAAGTTAACAAGACCGTTGTTTTTGTTTTCATCAGCTTTGAAAGCATGACCATTTACGCTGTACCAGTTATCGCCTCTATTGGTAGTATAACGCTCTTTAACAACGTGAGCGTTTCCAGAGTTGGTACAAAATGTTCTTACCTTTTCTTTAAAATAGAACTTAGGATCGTAATAATCTTTAACAATAGGGTAATGCTCAATTCTGGTTTCAACTCTGATACCTACATCAAGTACATTATCAATGTAAGGAACATTCAACGCTTTCATAACCTTTTGCAAGAAGAGAAAGCCTTGTCTGCCTGGGGCAATTAAAATAGTTTTATATTCAATTTCCCTTTTGTTGGTGATAATAATCTTCTTATCGTTATCAATTTCAAGCATCTCTTCACCAAGGGATAATTCAACCCCTTGCTCATTAAGTTGAGCTTGTAACTTCTTAATTAAAGCAAGTCCGCCATCTGTTCCTAAGTGAGTTTGTTTAATTTCTAAAAGGCTACACCCAAGACGTGTTGCGCGTGATTGATAAGTTGCAATATTCTTTTTTTCTAAAATGTTTGGATGTAGAAAACTTGCAACTTCTGCAAGATATGCTTCAGCAGTTTCGCTCTCCCAATATTCTAATGGGAAACCGATAGGGAAGGTGAAATTCATTTTGCAGTCGTTTCTCATTCCACCAGTTGAAAAAGGCATTTTATCAATCATTAAGATTGAGGCATCTGGTTTTTCTTTTAAGATATTAAAAGCAGCACCCATACCAGCAGGCCCAGAGCCTACAATAATACAATCATATTTATTCATAAATTCTCCCTTTTGATTATTATATAAAACAAATAAAAATACAATTACTATTTTGTTTTTAAACATTTGCAATAATTCAAATATAACAAGTTAAAATACTTGATAGTATTCCAAAATCGGATTACTATTTAGCTATGAAATATATTGGTGTAAAAGAAGCTAGCAAAAAATGGGACATTTCAGATCGTCGTGTACGCTTAATGTGTTCAGAAGGGCGAATTGAAGGTGCCGTCAAACTTGAATGGTCTTGGGTAATACCTGAGAACACAGCTAAACCTACTGACGGTAGAACAACTCGACACATGAAAAATCGTTATTTAAGACTTGGCAATATCGATCTTGAAAAAATAGATAAATGCAAGACTGAATATCCTTTTTCTCCTTCAGTTTATAACACAACATATGGACAACTGTTAATATATAATAACTTGTTATATGCTTTAAAGGAAGAGTCTCTTCCTCTTAATAAAGAAGCAATTTTAGAAGTATTAGAGGGTAAATTAACTCAAAAACTTAAGTTTGAGGAACTACTCTTTATCTCTAATGTAAAAGCCTCCTATTTGAGAATAAATGAGCTCTTTAGAGAGTTTACCGACTATACTTTTAAAGAACTACTTCAAATAGTATTTCAAGGTACTACCTATGATAAAGATTATAATGAGGAAATTAAACTTCAAATGGAAGTATTGTTTTCACAGTACGAAGTAGAATGGAAGGTGTTAAATCCACTTTATAAAGCACTCTTAGTGTTTACAGAGCTTGAGAGAATTAAACCACTTAAAAAGTACAATACTGTAATAAGCCTTTTAGTGTTAAACGGAATTTTAACAACTTCTGGGTTTTATCCCATCTCCTTTGATGAGACGATGAATAGTGAAATAAATGCAACATTAACACTGGTTAAGCGACGAGGAAACTATCAAGATTTTGCTTTAATAGTGGAGCGTTGCTTATTAACAAGTTATAATGAGATTAGCTATGTATGATTATTTAATTAAGGATGCCACTATTGTAGATGGCACAGGGAAAAAAGCATATAAAGGAAATGTGGCAATCTATAAAAAAGATATTGCCTTTATCTCTTGTACTGAAAAACCGAAAAGTAAGTGTGTGATAGATGGCACAGGGCTTTATTTGACTCCAGGTTTTATCGACTTACATGCTCACTCTGAGTTTTATATGTTAAACAAGCCACAGATGAAGGGAAAGCTTGGACAAGGTATTACTACCGATTGCTCCGGAAATTGTGGAATAGGAGTCTTTCCTTTAAATGATGGACAAGAGGCTTTAAAAGCATTGTCTTCTGAAGTACTGGGTACTTATCCTTCTTGGTCCTGGACTACGATAACTGAGTTTAAGGATAAGGTTAGGGAAAAAGGGGTAGGTATAAATGTCACATTCTTGCAAGCTCACGCTCCACTCAGAGTTGCAGTAATGAAAGAAGATTGTAATCGAGCAGCTACTAAAGAAGAAATTGATGAAATGTGTGCACTACTTGATAAAAGCTTAAACGATGGAGCTGTTGGTTTTTCTTCAGGGCTTTATTATGCACCTTGCCTCTTTGCAACCGATGAGGAGATGATAGCACTTCTAAAAGTGGTTAAAGAACATGATGCTTTTTTTTCAGTTCACCACAAATGTGAAGGTGATGATGTAGTTGAAAGTGTTGAGAATGTTATTAACTATGCAAGAGTAACAGGAGTCAGACTAGAAATATCACATCTTAAAGCAATAGGCGTGAGAAACCAAGATAAGGTCGATAAAGTACTAGAGTTAATCGATTGCGCAGTTGGTGAAGGCCTTGATGTAAAGTTTGACCAATATCCTTATTCGTTTGGCTCTACTAGTCTCTTTTCTTTACTACCTCCTAGAATTCAAAAGCTTTCAAGAATAGAACAAAGGTTTGCGCTTTCTATCGATGCTGAAATTGAAAGAATGGAAGAGGAGATGGAAAACCCTGTTGGTTGGGATAGTATCTATTCGCTTTGTGGTAGCAAAAACATTAAGATTACAGAGCTTTCTAATAATAAAGAGTATGAAGGATTAAACCTAGATGAGCTTGGAGAAAAGCTAAAACTAACTCCACTTAGAGCGCTTTTATATGTGCTTTCTGAAGAGAGCGGTTCTGCAATAATGTTTGATGAAACCGAAACAGAAGAGAATCTGATTAAGATTTTGAAGCACCCTTTGATGTCTTTTGGAACAGATAGCTTATACTCCTCTGAGCATCCTCATCCACGCTCTTTCTCTTCTGCTGTTGAACTTATTAAAAAGTATGTGCTCGATAAGAAGGTAATTAGTGTTGAGGAAGCTGTAAATAAGATGACTTATCGCAATGCTCAACAATTAGGCTTAAAAGATAGGGGATTAATAGAAGAAGGAAAAATTGCAGATTTAGTTCTTTTTGACCCCAAAACGCTAAATGTAAGTTATACTGATGAAGTAAAGAGTGGAATTAAAGCTGTGTTTGTTAATGGTAACTTAGCCGTTTTTGATAATGCTTATACTGATAAACTTTATGGAGAGGTGCTTTAATGGTGAAATTTGAATATCCTCCTTTTACTTTAGTTGAGAAATCGAAGGCTTTATTTATTAAGCATCCAGGAGCTGTTGTAATTTTAATAACCGACAACGATAATCGAATCGGAATGGTTCGACAATATCGTCCAGTTATCGATAAACTTACCTTAGAACTCCCTGCTGGAAAAGTTGAAAAAGGGGAAGATATTTATGCCGCTGCCAAAAGAGAAGCGATAGAAGAGACCGGATATGATGTTAGTAAGCTTCAATTACTAACCCAGTTTCAACCAGATAACTCTATAACAGATGAAGTTTTATACATCTTCACTTGCAAAAAAGGTGAAAAGGTAGGTCAGAATTTAGATTTTGATGAATTTATTGAGCCTCTTTTTTTATCCCTTGAAGATTTAGTTCAAGAAGTTAGAAGTGGAAAACTTCAGGACATGAAAACCATTATAACTTTAGGCCTTGCGTGCTATAAGAAATTATTAACTTTTGGTGCCGTTTCTGAAATAAAACCATTACAAGCAACGGTAAGATTAGTGAGTGCGATGATCAATGATAAGATAGTTATCCCTCCTAACTTTCATTCTATGATGCTAGTTCACCCAGATAGCTCAAGAAGTACTTGCTATTATATAGAGGTTAAAAGTGTAGATTACAGTTTTTCTGTTAAAGATAATGTGCTTTCGATAAAGAAGGGACAGCTTGGTGATTTTATCTCCTCTGTTGCCCCCAGTGCTGCCTT
>CAYYEN010000019.1:0-15822 GCA_964470795.1 uncultured Spirochaetaceae bacterium
GGTGATGACAGATCTATGTTAGAGCAAGTTGCAGCTGGTGCTATGGATATGGTATATGCTGAAACAGGTCGTTTTGGTTTATGGATTCCAGAAGCTGAAATCTTTGGCTACCCGTTCATGTTTGACAACTTTGATCACCTTCTCAGAACAATGCAAACTGAGTATGGTAAGAAGTTAGAAGCTCAACTCGAAGCAAAAGGTTGGAGAATCTTAGCTAATGGTTACAACGGTACACGTCAAACAACTTCTAACAAAAAAATTGAGTCTATTGCTGATATGAAGGGTATGAAACTCAGAGTTCCTAATGCTGCTGCAAACCTCAACTTTGCTAAGTACTCAGGTGCTGCTCCTACTCCAATGCCGTTTGCTGAAGTTTATCTTGCATTAAAAACTAATGCAGTAGATGGACAAGAAAACCCATTATCAACTATCAACGCTCAAAAGTTCTATGAAGTACAAAAATACTGTGCTTTAACTGGCCACATTATCAACGATAACAACTATGTTATCAGCGAAAAAGTTTATCAGAAGTTATCTGACAACCAGAAAACAGCTGTAAGCGAAGCTGCTAAGAAAGCTGCTGCTTTCCACACCGCTAAGTTTACTCAAGATGAAACAGATCTTATCAAGCTCTTCCAAGAACAAGGTATGATTATTACAAGTCCTGATAAAGCTCCTTTCAGAGAAGCTAGTAAACCAATGATCGATGAATATATCGCAAAATATGGTGATGCTGCTGTAAAAGCTATTGAGAGTGCTCGCTAAGATGCTATGATAATTAGGCAGAGTGTCTCTGCCTAATTACATTTAAAAAGGGGAAAGTATGGTTAAGAAAATTGAAGCTGCTGAAAGAGTGCTATCAGCTATTCTTTTTGTTGCAGTATTATTGACTATATTGTGGCAAATTATTACTCGTAAGATTTTTGGATCACCCGCTCAATGGTCTGACGAATTATCACGATTGATGTTCGTTTATATGGCTGTTTTGGGTTGTCATATTGCTCAAAGAGATAACATCCATGTACGTATTGACGCTATTATGGGAAGATTTTCTAAAAAGGGACAATTAATAATTGAGTTTGTAACAAACTTGGTTATGACCGTTATCTTTTTAGCAATTGCTTATTATGGCTTTAAAGTTTGTCAATCTACAGGTGTCAATGATAAGTTAGTTACTTTACATTTACCTGTTTCGGTAATGAATTTTGCATTAGTTGCTTTGGGCCTTTTAATGAGTATCGAACTCATTGCTCAAATGGTTAATATCATCAGAAGGAAGGAGGTAGTAAGACCATGTTAATGACTCTCACTTTCTTAATTTGGTTGGTATTAGTTATGATAGGAGTTCATGTTGGTTACTCCTTAATCATAGTTTCTCTTATTTTCTTTGCTATGAGCGGAGATCTTGCTTTATTACCTTTTGCATTTAAAGAAATGCTTGGTGGTATTAACAACTTTACTCTTCTCGCTGTACCTTTCTTCGTATTAGCAGGAAACTTAATGAATGGTGGTGGTGTTACTAATCGTATCTTTGGTTTTGCTAAGGCTATGATCGGTCACAAAAAGGGCGGACTAGCTCACGTTAACGTACTTGCTTCTTTAATCTTTTCCGGTATGTCAGGTTCAGCTTTAGCTGATGCTGGTGGACTTGGACAACTTGAAATTAAGAGTATGAAAGACGCAGGTTTTGATGATGGTTTTGCTGGTGGTATTACGGCTGCAAGTTGTATCATTGGGCCACTTGTTCCTCCATCAACTCCACTTATTATTTATGCTGTAATTGCAGGTCAATCTGTTGAAAAGCTCTTCATGGCTGGCTTTATCCCTGGTTTAGTTACCACTGCTGCCTTGATGATTATGTGTTCAATTTTGTCTCATAAACGAAATTATCCTTGTGAACCAAAATGTTCTAATGCTGTACGTTGGGATACCTTCAAGAAATCTTTCTGGGCGTTATTAACACCAGTAATCATTCTCTTTGGTATCTTCTCAGGTATCTTTACCCCAACAGAAGCTGCTGTAGTTGCTGCAACTTACACCACAATCTTAGGTTTCTTCGTCTACAAAGAATTAGACTTAAAGAAATTCTATCAAATTGTTATCGACAGTGTAAAAACTACCGGTACTATTGCAATGATGATCTTAGGTGTTACTTTGTTTGGTTGGATTATTTCCAGAGAACAAATGCCTCAAGCAATCGCTGAAGTCTTTATGGGTTTTGCATCTAACAAGTACACCTTGTTATTGATGATTAACTTACTCTTATTGTTCTTAGGTACAATTGTTGACGCACTTCCTCTCCAGATGATTTTAGTTCCAATCTTACTCCCAACCGTAATGGCTGTAGGTGTTAACCCTATTCACTTTGGTGTAATGGTTATCTTCAACTTGATGATCGGTATCTTAACTCCTCCTATGGGAACTGCACTTTTTGTAGTATCTAGAGTTGGTAATATTGAATTTAAGACCTTAGTTAAGGGAACAATTCCTTTCCTAATTCCTTTAATCATTACCCTCATCTTGTTAGTAATCTTCCCAGAGATCACCTTGTTCTTACCAAGAATCTTAACAGGTTCTGTATAAGACTAGAAGATTTAATTCAAAGGGTGCTGAAAGGCACCCTTTATTCATTTAAAGTCTTGCTCCAGCCTTTACCTGGCTATCCTTAATATTAAATAGATTAAAAGTGTTGAGCTTTTTATTCTTAATTGTTGGAATTAGAGATAAATCTGAGTTGATGAAAACGCTACTATTAAAAGTTTTTCCTTCAAGGTTTTTGCTAAGGGCGCCATCAAAAAAATAGTTAGTATTACTTAGAAGTTTTTTAGGAATTTCATCAGCACTTCCTCCCTCTATCGATAATACACCAGATGTTTTAAAGGTGAGCTCTGCACTCCCTTTTCCATAAAGTGCAATATTCTTTTCTCCGTTCATAACGGAAGTAACATTTTCAAGAATTATGGCCGGATTACTATTGCTAGTAATACCATTTTTACCATTTTGATAAGCAAGGCTATTTCTTAAAATGTGTTCTATTGCAATTCCATCGCCTCCAAGCTTAAAGCCGTTTCCGTCTCCATTTCCGCTTCCATCACTTAAGGAGCCATTTTTGTAAGCAATACAGTCCTCTATTACAACTTGACCTATCGGACCAGATTCTATCTTTGAAAACAAATCCCAGCCATCATCAATATTAGAGTAGGCGATACAGTTCTTAAAACGATTACCATCTCTTACTGTAAGCTTTGCAGCAAAACCATCTGCATTATTTTCTGCGGGGTCTCGGTTGTCGTGACTGACACAGTACTCAACAAGGTTAAAAGAGGGCCATTTATCATATTTTTCTAAACTGGTTCCAGAGATTTGAATCCCTGTATCTCCACAGTTGTAGGCATTAACATTCCTAATTACATTGTGGTTTCCCGCTATTTGCAAGCCTTTAACATTATCTTTGGTGTTAATAATATCAATATTTTCTATTACCCACCAATCACCCCAAAGTTGGAAACCTCCATTAGCTGTGGAAAAGTCGATAACAACTTGTTCTCCGTTTTCTGTGGTTAAAGTCTTAACTTTATTAGGGTACCCAGAATTACCTCTTTCAACTATTATTTGGCGACTTGGATAATAGCTACCTTGTTTTAAGACTATCGTTTGCCCCGGAGTGGCATATAAAAGGGCTGAGTCTATATCTAAAGGATCGTTATAGGTACCTTTTCCAAAAATAGAGCCTGAGGGCGATACATAGAGAGTAGTGGTATCAAAATTCAAGTAGATAACAGAAAACATACTTGTAGTTGCACTATAGTTTTCCTTATAGACTTTGTTAAGGGAATCATACTGAGCAAGAGTTTGGTTTAAACCTGGTTTATAGTTCTTATCAGGGGTAAAGGTTACAAAATAATCATTAAAACCTTTTTTGATAGTAAACTGAGTTTTAAAGTCTTCATTTGGGTTAATTAAAGTATTATTTACTAATACTTTTCCCTCTTTATCTTTGACGGTAAGCCATCCTTTTGAATTGGCATAGAAAACAAAAGGATAACTATCCTCTCCATAGGTTGTTGGACTATCGATTTTAGTAATTAAAGGAATGAGTTCATCTGGCTCCTTAAGCGCTATTGGGTCAGTTCTAGGGTCTGTTATAATCATTTCAACATCACTTACTGTTATGTTACAACCCCTAGCAACTGCAAAACCTACATAGCTGTAATTGCTGTCGATTTCTTCAAGCTTATCGCTTCCGTAGAGCGTAAATTCTTCAACGCTCTCTTCTGCTTTTATTGCTTTCTTATATATCGCGTGATAGCCTGTATTATCTTTTTTTAAGGTTATGCGATAGACATCCCCAGTTTTAATTAAATCTGAGGAATCATAAGAGAACGCATGAGAGACATTTTTACCGTTTTGTGCAATCAGTTCATCACCACCATTAATGATTTGTGAGGTTAGTCCTGTAACAAATCGAGAACCAAGTGTATCTTTACTAGTTTTTTTGCTGCCATTAATTGTCTCTTCAAATTTAGTTGCAATAATACCGGCACTGTTAGTGTAGTGATTAACCATATTTGAACCATCGTAGCCAAGTGAATCCATTGCAAGGATGCCAAAGCCTTCTTGTCCGTCAGGCATTGGATTGATGTAGTCAACAGTAATGGTTGCTGATAACTCAAAGTTTTCAGTTTTGGGATCATACTGGGTGTAATAGTAGGAGATACCATCATGGAAGGTGGTAAATTTTCCACCTTTTTCTAAGGTAGTACCTGTTGCGAGATCATAAAGGCAGCTAATCAGTTGAAACTTCAAATTATCGCTATCTAACATCTTCATATAGTTTAGGCTATCTTTTTTAGAAGATTGTCCAAAGGCGGTAAAATTCCAATCTCGTTCAGCCTCAGCTCTTACTGTTTTTTCAATAGGAATTGAGCTAACAATTTCGCCTTTACGTACAGCACTTAGTGTAATCTTTTGTTTACTGCCAACGGTCAAGTTGGAAAAAACAATAGGAGATACTAGTCTTGTAAGCTGTTTTTCTGTTGTTGAAGCTTGTCGTGTAACTATATAATATTCCGCTTCAGCAACTTGTGAAAAAGTGACTTCTAATTGCCCCTTTCCTAAGTTCTTGACTTTGGGCTCTGTTACATCTAGGGGGAGAGTGAAAGAAAAAGTATAGGGAAGACTTGTTTTTTTTGTAGTTTCTCCTTTTTTTTCACTCTCTACTATTACGGTGTATGTATCAGATTTCTCCAATTCAAAGGACATTGAGCGTTCCGTTTTCTTACTTCTTCCTATTGCCCGAGTTTCAACTTCAGCCTTGGAAGAATTTAAGAGGTAGAGCTTACCTTTATCGGCCCCATTACTGCCGGTTTCTAGACTAAAATTGATAGTTACAGTTTTATCCTCAATAGTAACACCTGTTACTACAGCAGGTTTAACCTCCTCCCAAGTAAGGGCAAAAAGGTTTAAAGGCAATAAGAGTAGTAGTAAAACTAGAGTTAGTTTGCTTTTCATAATCTATTCCACGATTAAGGTATAGATGTTAATTCCTTTGTTCTTGGAATAAAGGTAGTAGGTTCCGGTAGTGTTAATCTTTACCTTTGCAATGCTTGCTTTGTTATCTACATCTTCTTTTGCAACTAGGGAAGAAATTGGACCACTTTCATTTGCAAGGGTTAAAGTTCTTGCTTCCGTTTTGCTACTACTATTTGCATAGACGGTAAGAGTTTCGCCTTTCTTTGCGTTAAATTTTATCGCACGATAGGAAGTGCTTCCAGTTCCATTAAGTTTGATTCTTCCATTAAAGACTTCACCATCTTCGCTTTCTCTAACGATTTCCAGCGCTTCAATGTCGACAGCTTTTTCAGCTGTCGCTAAGATAGCAACGCCATCTGTTGTAAAGGTTGAAGTCAGTTTGCAAGGCGTTAAATCATTTGCATTTAAATAAGTTTCAGCCATAACGGTGCTTAAACAAATTGTTAATACCAATAAAATAATTAAACTTTTTTTCATAAAAATACCCTCTCTTTTCTATAGGGTAATCCTGAAAGTAAAACCTTTACCGATATAAATTAGGATAAAAACGAACAATTTTGTAGTTTTTGTGTCGTTTAGACTCAAATCTTGCATTGTCATGAGTAATTGCTTTATACTGTTAGCCATGAAAGTTATAAAAGCAAAAGTGATGGGCTCCTGCTTCGGCGTTGAAAGAGCACTTAATATTCTGGCCCAACAATGTTTAATAACAAATGATAAGCCATTATATACTTATGGCTCGTTAATACATAATAAAGAAGTCTTAAAACAAATAAGTGATTTTGGTATTAAAGAAATAAATGAAACTGGAGATAATATTCCCGGCTCCATTATCATTAGAGCGCATGGAATTGATAGTAAAAAGTATGAAGAATTTAAAGCGGCAGGCTTTACAATAGTTGATGCTACTTGTCCCATTGTTAAGAAAAATATATTGAAGGTCTTAGTTGAAACTAACCCAATCCTTTATATCGGTGAGAGAAAACATTCTGAAACCATTTCCTATAGAGATTCAGCAAAGGTTCCTTTCTTCGTTATTGATGAGGTAGAAGATTTAAAGTTATTAGATCCAAGTCTCAATTATGCGCTTTATGTTCAAACGACTTATGGAAATGTTAAATACCGTTTAATAGATGCTGAAATTAGACGATTAAATCTTTCAGTAGATTATAAAAATACAATTTGTAAAGCTTCTATTGACCGTCGCTTAGCAGTTGATGAGTTATGCACAATGATGAAAACTATTGTAGTAATTGGGGACAGTATGAGTTCGAATTCCAAGGCTTTAATGAAACGAATACAAGGTCATGGGTGTCAGGCTTATTTAGTCGAAAATTTACAAGATTTAAAGAACTTTCCCTATAAAGAAGAAACAGAAATCGGGCTTACTGCTGCCGCTTCTGTTTCCTCTGAATTTATTGATATTATTTATTATTCGCTTAGCTTAATGTAGCACAGACGAAATCTGTTAAACCTCTTTCGACTTCATCGCGAATGGCCCGCTCGTTGTGAATTTCATGGCGATATCCATTATAAATCTTAACTTTGGTAGGGTTCTTATTCTCTCCAAACATATTAGCTACATGATATAACCCTTCGCCATAATTACCACAAGGGTCTAGATCACCCCCAATTAGATAAACTGGCAATTTAGGGTCTATTTTTTCAATCCACTCCTTGCATTCGATGTACTTATAGAGTTGTAGAACATCAAAGATGAGTTGCTTGTTGACATCAAAGCAGTTGAACATATCGTTTGCGTGGTCTTTGACAATGTTATTATCGAGAGCGATCCAATCATTTGGAGAGGATGGGTTTTTATAGCGGCTTGTCATATCACAAAAAAGCTTTACAAGCCAGTCTAAGCCTTTTTCTAATCCTTGATTATTTAAAATACCTGTTTCAAATTCTTTAGAGTTTCTTAGCATTTCTCCACCTTTTAGTTGAGAGACAACCCCACATAGCATCAAACCGGCTAAATCGGAACCAAAGTCTGCTGCATAGGCACGGGCGATCATGGAACCCCAAGAATGACCAAATACAAAGTAAGGAAGAGTAGGATATACGCTCTTTACTGCATCGTGTAAAGTTTTTTCGTCCATTTGATAAACTTTAAACCCATCAAGACCAATTGTTCCAGGATTTCCAAGGGTGTTAGAATCGTAGCCTGTCTTGCCATGTCCTATATGGTCATCAGCGGCTACAATAAACCCAGCTTCTAAGAACTTGTCTATCATATGCAAATAGCGTCTAGAATGTTCACCAAAACCATGAATCAATTGAATCACTGCTTTAGGTTCGGTAATTGGAGTGTAAATCCAACCTTTTACTACATCTCTTTTGTTTTTAGAATCAAAACTAATCTCTTTTATAGACATATTTACTCCCTTTTTTTACCAGTATAGGCTATATTTTAGTAAGAGGGTAATATTTTAAAAAACTTGTTCTTTAATTGACGTGGAGCAATACATGCAATAAAATTTGAACTTGTTAGGAGGAAAAGGAGTTATGGCAGAAAATGGAATAGTAACAGTAGAGCTTTGTATGGGTTCAAGCTGTTTTGCTCGTGGAAACTCTCAAGTTTTAACTGAAATTGAAGCATTTTTATCAGACAATAATTTAGAAGATAAAGTGGAATTAGTAGGCCACTTATGTTTAAACAAATGTAATGACGGACCCAACATCACAATTGATGGTGTCCCTTATTCAGGCTTAAACGCTGAGCGCGTTATCGAAACCATTCAAAACGCACTGGAGGCTAACAAGTGATCTATCCTGTTTATACAGAAGAAACAAGCTGTCGAGATTGTTATAAATGCGTTAGAGGATGTCCTGTTAAGGCGATTCAAATTAAAGATGGCAGTGCTAAAGTTATAAAAGATAGATGTATCTTTTGTGGGCACTGTGTTGAAATTTGTCCAAATGGCGCTAAGAAAATAAGAAGTGATGTAGATAGAGCTAAAATGTTACTAAAGAATAAGGATAAGAAAAAGATTTGTTCTTTAGCTCCTTCCTTTGTAAGTGAATTTATTGGTAAAGAAGCTGAACTTCTGACCGCGTTAAAAAAGATAGGTTTTGATGAGATTTCTGAAACCGCAATTGGCGCTTCAATAGTCTCTGAAGTATTAGACCAATATGCTCAAAAGCATAATAAAGAATGTCCTTGGATTAGTACTGCTTGTCCAACTGTAGTTGAGCTTGTTAAAAAGTACTATCCAGCTATTATTGAGCAGTTAGCACCAGTTCCTTCGCCTCTTCAATGTCATAGTGCTTATTTAAGATATCTTTATGGCGATAACATTTCTATCATTTTTGTGGGTCCTTGTATTGCTAAAAAACATGAAGCAGATACAACTCCGGGCTATCCAGATTTGGCTCTTACTTTTGATGAGATTAGAGAACTATTTAAAAGTTTTGAAATAGATTTAAATACTACAGTGGCTGAAAAGGTAGATTTCATTCCTAAGAAAGCGGGCATTAGTACTTTCTATCCTGTTGAAAGAGGTATGATAGTAACTAGTAAATATTGGAGTGAGCAACCGCTTTGTCAGCAAGCGTTTGCGCTTTCTGGAATCGACCAAGTTGCTTCAACACTAAAAGAGGCTACCTCTCAAACACCTTTCTTGGAAATGTTAGCGTGCGATGGTGGCTGTATCAATGGGCCGGTTGCTAATCGTGATATCCCACTGGCAAACAAGAAAAGAGCTGCCACTATTTATACAGAAGAACGCTTAAAAGAAAGCGAGTTGTTTGTACCTGAAAAAGAGTTTATTGACATGGTATCTGAAAAAGGGTACGGGATTATTAATACCAAACAACCTTTTAGTGAGCGTAATTTCTTCCATAAGTATCCAGATTCTGAAATCAAGAGAGTTTTAGCAAAACTTGGTAAAGAGACTAAAGAAGATGAGCTTAACTGTGGTGGTTGTGGTTACAGTACTTGCCGTGATATGGCAATTGCTTATCTTGATGGAATGGCGGAAGAAGAAATGTGTGTCACTAAGATGAGAAAAGAGGCACAATCTAAAGTCGATGGCTTGATACAGACTATTCCGATGGGCGTTGTAATTGTTGATAGCAACTTGCAAATTGCTGACTGTAACTTGAAGTTTTTAGAGCTCTTTGGAGATATGGATCCTTCTATTTTAGATGAAAGCTTGCTTGCCATGATTAAGTCCTTACCACTAGAACGCTTTGTTACTTTCCATGATGTCTTTAAAGAACAATTCTTTGTAGATAAACCGGGACAATATAGAGTTCACTTCAAAGATAAGTTCTTACGTATGACCTTCTTCTTTGTTAACAAAAAGCGCCTAATTGGAGCGCTCTTTGAAGATGTTACAACTCCTACGGTAAAACGGGAGACTGTAGTAAAACGAGCGGAAGATGTAATTCAAAAATCTTTGGCAACGGTACAACAGATAGCATCTCTTTTGGGTGAAAACGCAGCAGAGACTGAAATTATGTTAAATGGTTTGATAGAAGCTTTTTCTGTTCACTCAGATGATACAGGAGATGGTTTCTCCATTGATAAGCAACAGGACTTAACATGAATAATATCTTTATAGATGTAGATTATGCTCAGATTTTTAAACATGGCCAAAAGATTGGTGGCGATGTGTTCTTGTTATCTAGAAATCCAGAAAATAATCAAATTGTCTGTACTCTCTCTGATGGACTTGGCAGTGGGGTTAAAGCAAATGTTTTAGCCTCTCTTACAGCCCATATGGCTCATAAATTATCTTTTTCTCCAATTAACCTTGCAGATTCCGCCAAGATTATTATGGATACTCTTCCAGTGTGTAAAGAGCGTAAAATAAGCTATGCAACCTTTACTATTGCAGACATTCACTATAAAGAACACATGGAAAATATCAAGGTTAATTTGGTAGAATATGATAACCCAGATTCTTTAAGATTTTCAGGGGGCGAGAGCGTAAAGTGGGAAAGACAGAAAACTAAACTGGCTAGAGAGGCCGCTTTTAAAGAAGAAACAGTTATCCAATCTGAATTTACGCTCTCTTTTGGAGATCGATTGATAATGTTCTCCGATGGAGTAACGCAATCTGGTTTGGGTAAATCTTTACCCCTTGGCTGGAGAGGTGAGGGCGTTAGAAAGTTCATTTTACATGAAATTCAAAATGACCCAGATATCTCCTCTCGTGAACTTTCTTCTTCCATTGTTCAGCATGCATGCTATTTAGATGGTATGTGTTCAAAAGATGATATTACTGCGGTTGTAGTTTATATTAGAAAACCAAGAAGAACCTTGATCGTTACCGGACCTCCTTTTTCAAAGGAATCAGATAAAGCACTGGGTGAGAAGATTAAAAACTTTGATGGACGAAAGATCGTCTCTGGTGGAACCACCGCTATTATTGTTTCTCGTGAGCTTGGTTCAAAAGTAAGCGTTGACCTCTCTTGTTGGTCTCCAGACGTCCCTCCTGCTTCAAAAATGAATGGAATAGATTTGGTAACTGAGGGTATGCTTACTTTATCAAAAGTTGCAAATGTGTTAGAAAGAAAGATAGGTGTTGAACAACTGCCTAACGATGCTGTAAAAAAGTATGTGGAGATGCTTCTGAACTCAGATCAAGTGCACTTTATTGTCGGAACTAAGATTAATGAAGCACACCAAGATCCGAATATTCCTGTGGAAATAGGAATTAGACGAACCATCATTGGTAGACTGTGTTCAGTGCTTGAAAATGTGTATTTAAAAGAAACTTCGGTTGAATATTTATAAGGTAGGAGCTAGATATGAGAAAGGATAAAATCCAAGTAAAGATTTGTGTAGGAACCGCTTGTTTTGTACAAGGCGGAGCTGATTTGCTTTTGTATGGCGAATTTGTTGCACCTGAGATTATCGATCAATGCGAGATAGAAGGTATTTCTTGCTTGGGAACTTGTAAAGCTGGTGGTGAGTTACCTCCTTTTGTATCCATTGATGGTGTAATCCATGGTGGTGTAACCCAAGATAAATTTGCAAAACTATTAGCTGAGGCGGTAAGAAATGCTTGAATTAAATAACCAGTATACAATGATGCAACGCCGTATTGATACCGAGTTTTTAAAAAGCTTTTTTAATGATGATTTTGCCGGTATCGATGCTTTACCGTATCAGATTATTCCAAAAACTCGTACTCCAAATAGATGCTGTATCTATAAAGAACGAGCTATGGTTCGTTATCGATTAATGGCTCTCATGGGAGTAGATATCGAGAATAAAGATGATGAGAGAAAACCTTTATCTCAATATGCTAAAGAAGCAGTTGAAAAAGATCCGCCCGTTGCTCCAGTTTTAACAACTATTCAAACTGGTTGTTACGGTTGTCCTCCTAATCAATATAAGATTTCTGATGCTTGTAGAGGTTGTTTTGCACGTCCTTGTATGGCGAACTGCCCAAAAGATGCGGTCTCTTTTGTTAATGGTCAGGCTCATATCAATGAAGATAGATGTATTCGTTGTGGTAAGTGCTTAGAAGTATGTCCTTTCCACGCAGTAGTTCACATCCCTGTTCCTTGTGAAGATGCTTGTCCAGTTGATGCAATTAAAAAGAATGATTTAGGCTATGTAGAAATTGACCATACTAAATGTATTAGCTGTGGTAAATGTGCTAGATCTTGTCCGTTCGGTGCTATTGCAGAAAAGAGTGGTATTTTATCTGTTGCTAAGATGCTTAAGAACCAAGAAAAAGTTGTTGCCATGATTGCTCCTGCAATTGAAGGCCAATTTCCTGGAACTCTTGGACAAATTAAAGCGGCTTTATTAGCTGTAGGCTTTGATAAGGTAATTGAAGTTGCTCAAGGCGCTGAAGTTACTTCCTTACATGAAGCTGAAGAAGTTCAGAAGAAAAAGAAAGCAGGAGAGGGTTATATGACTACCTCTTGCTGTCCGGCTTACATGGAGATGATCGACCGCCATTTACCTTTCTTAAAAGAAAAACGTTCAGGCGCGCTTTCTCCAATGGGCTATACTGCAAATCTGTCTAAAGAACTCTATCCCGATAGCAAATGTGTCTTTATCGGACCATGTTTAGCTAAACGAATTGAAGCTGTAAAACTCAGAAATATAGAAGGTTGCATAACCTTCTCTGAGCTTTCTGCTATCTTCATTGCTAAAAATATCGATGTTAGAGAAATGCCAGCTGATGATTTAGGCGATACTGCAAACTTTGAAGATTGCAGAGAGTTTGCGCTCACCACTGGTGTTGCGGGTTGTGTACTCTCTCGTGTTGAAGATAAAGATAGTATTCAAACTCTTCCTATCAACGGAATGGATAAAAAGACTTTCCGCTTGATTAAGACTTGGGAGCGTCGTGCTCCAGCAGTCGATTTGGTTGAAGTTATGTGCTGTGAAGGTGGCTGTATAGCTGGACCTGGCACTATTGTAAAACCTGCAGTTGCTTTAAGACTGCGCGGTGGAAACAAAGCTGCAACTCCTGTAAAGAGTATGAAAAAACTTGTTTGATTAGTCTAAAGGGGTATGCTTGAAAAAGCATACTCTTTTAATTTAAGGTAAAAAAAAAGATGTTTAATCCCTTCCAAAAGACTGGCAATTATGAGATTGATGATGAAAGGTTTAAAGAATTAGTAGAAGCTTATCTTATCCCAGGTGATGATATTATCACCCTCCTTGCAAATAGCTCTTCGCTATTAGCGTGGTATTTAGACGAGCTTCCTTGGGTTGGTTTTTATCTGGTAAAAGGGGATAAGTTAATATTAGGCCCCTTTCAAGGACTACCCGCTTGCACGCAAATAAAATTTGGGGTAGGAGTTTGTGGCGTCTCTGCAAAAGAGCGAAAACTCTTAAATGTTGCTGATGTTTTAACCTTTCCAACCTATATTGCATGTGAAGGCTCTGTAAGAAGCGAGCTAGTAGTACCCTTAATAAAAGATAATGAACTTTTAGGCGTACTAGATGCAGATAGCAACCTTTTATCACGCTTTACAAGCCGCGAAGAAGCACTTTTTAGCTTTGTCTGTGAGACTATTAGTTCTTGTTTATAATTTCAACTTTTATATTTCTCCTCCATTCCTTATTTGGCTCTAAAAGAGTCTCTTTGCTTTCTACATTTGGAAAAGACTGAGCTTCAAGGGCTAGAGCGCAATCGGGGGGAGTTAAAAAACGTCCTGAGTAGAGAACCACTTCTTTGCTATCGGAGGAAAGAAGGAGTTTTAAATCTGGGTTTTCTAAAGTAAGGGGACCATCAAGAGAGAAGGCATTATTAAGCCCTATATCAAAAGTTTTAGCAATTGAGGAAACTTCTTTGGGAGTTGAAAAATCATAAAATGAACCTTTTCCAATCATCATTAAGGCAATTGGCAAGTAGTCTTCATCATTTTCATACCTACTATGAGTCTTAAAAGTTAAGTAATGCTCTTTAAGGGAAGAAGTGAAATTTCCAGAAAGATTAAAATAAAGGTGGTTGGTAAGATTTACAAAAGTTAAAGCAGAGCTTACTACACTATAGTTAATATAAAGAGTACTTTTATCAATGGTATAAGTTACCTTAACTAACCGCTCTCCGGGCAGTCTATCTGAAAACGGTTTAAGTTCTAGGCTAAAGGTAACTGAATTGCTGGTTTGCTCTTCTGTTTTCCATATCTGATGTGATAATCCACAACTCTCTCCGTGAAGCGAGGCTTTTTCTTCACTCTTTTCAAATTGAATAACTTTTGAGTCTAAGGTTAATCTTCCATCTGTTATTCTTCCACAAAACATACCAATACTATTATTTGCAAAAGAAGGACTAGTTAAATGTTCTTCCTCGCTCGAGAGTGGATAAACTATCTGTCTATTTAAGTCTTTTACGTAAAACCGATGGATGGCTGCCGCATACGGGGTTAACTCTAGTTTTATTTCTTCATTTTCAAGTGTAAGCATAGCTAAATTATAAGAGAGCTACTGTTTTATTTAAAGCACAATTATTTACAATTATATCGCAATATTACAACTTGCTAACGCAATTTATTCATATTACGATTTTTGTAAAGGGGAGAAAGCTATGCAAAAAGCAGAAATCTACGAAAAGAATGTTATTATTCCAACTTATAAATGTGGAGCTTTTAATAAAAATCCAATGTTTTTAGAAAAGAGGGTATATCAAGGAAGTAGTGGTAAGGTTTATCCTTATCCTGTAATTGATAAGATATCAGATGTAAAAGAAGACGTGGAATATGATGCAGTATTTATGGAAAATGAATACCTTCTTGTTATGTTTTTGCCATGTTTTGGTGGTCGTATTCAACGTGCGCTAGATAAAACTAACAACTATGATTTTGTCTATTACAATGAAGTTATTAAACCTGCTTTAGTTGGCTTAACTGGACCTTGGATTAGTGGTGGAATTGAATTTAACTGGCCACAGCATCATCGCCCTACAACTTATTTACCTGTCGATTATCGCCTTGAAACCTTAGACGATGGTTCTGTAAGACTAAGGACTAATGATCTTGATGAAATGTATGGCACTAAAGGTGAGACAATTTTCACCCTTTATCCAGATAAAGCTTATATCGAGATAAAAGGGCAGTTATATAATCGCACACCGTTTGACCAAACTTTCTTATGGTGGGCAAATCCTGCAGTAGCGGTTAATGAGGATACTCAATCAGTATTTCCACCAGATGTTCATGCAGTATTTGATCATGGTAAGCGGGCAGTATCTCAATTTCCTATCGCCTATGGAACTTACTATAAACATGATTACTCTGAAGGCGTCGATATCTCCCGTTATAAAAATATACCAGTACCAACTTCTTATATGGCTCATAAGAGTAATTTTGATTTCGTTGGTGGGTATGATTATGCTCAAAAAGCTGGAATTATGCACATTGCAGACCATCATGTCTCTCCAGGAAAGAAACAATGGACTTGGGGGAATGGAGACTTTGGGCAAGCGTGGGACAGAAATCTTACCGATAACAACGGCCCTTATATAGAGTTAATGACTGGAGTATATACCGACAACCAACCCGATTTCACTTGGCTTAAAGCCTTTGAAGAGAAAACTTTTACACAGTACTTTATGCCTTATAAAGGCTGTGGCTATGCAAAGAATGCCAGTACTAAACTAGTATTAAACTTTGAAGAGGTGAAAGAAGGTGTTAAGCTAATGGTTTATCCCACCTCTTGCTATGAAAAAGTAATAATAAAACTTACCCAAGGCACTAAAGAAGTGTTTAGAACTAAGTGTGATATTACACCGTATAGTGCGTGGACAACTACAGTAGAGGGAAAATTTATTATATCTTCTTTAGTGCTTTCAGTCTTTGATGAAAAAGGTA